>JBILQT010000521.1:0-3501 GCA_044373065.1 Sandaracinaceae bacterium | reverse complement strand
TAGACTGCCCGTCGCGCACCGTCCGCCGTGCCGGAGCGGCTCGAAACCCACGTTCGTCGCCAACGCGGCCAACGACATCGTGGTGCCCGAGGTGTTCAAGTCGATCAAGAAGACCATCGCGAAGCGGCGCGCGAAGTAGCCAAGTCGGCGGCATGGTCTTCGCGGCTTCGAACCCTCGGCGGGGGGTACGGCTACGGCATTGGGTTGCCGTTGATCACGAGGTCAAACATCTCGGCACCTAAGTCGTGCAAGTGACCGTACACACCAAGGAGCTCGGGCGGCACTGGCACTTGGTTCACCGGCGAGCCCATGTCGGCGAGCGCGGAAATGATGATGACGGCCGAGTGCCTGCGAACGAATTCTTGCTGAAGGGGCGCGGGTAGCCGCCTCGCCGCGGCTCGGAGGTCTTTGAGCTTGTCGGACCACTCCAGTCTCAACGCCCTTAAGCCGTCGGGAGCCTCCGCAACGAACGTCGGGCCTTCGATTCGAATCGCGAAGCGCCCCAGCTTCACCGGCGCCCGCAAGGGCTCGAACACTTCGTGCGGCACCCTCGTGCGCGACAAGAAGGCGTAGGCGACCGGCACGAAGCTTCCACCGGGCTCTTCTTTGCGCCGCGCTCGAGAGTCGGTGGTCTTGAGCGGGAGGCCCTTCGTCATGACCGCCCGGATCCGCGACGCGATGTCGGGCCTGTTGCCCTGTTCGGCCAACTCAAGCGCCGTGTTGTAGTGATGCGCGGCCTTGGCGCTGTCGCCCAATAGAACGTGCGTCTGGGCCACGCATTCATGCTGGTAGCAGAGGTTGGCAACGTCCCGCATTTCCGTCGCGGCGGAGAGAAAGCGTTCGCCGACCTCCAGCGCGCGGGGGTCTCGCTCTTCGATGAGCTCCTTGACCAAGTTGCTGCGAACGATGTCGGCCTCGATGCTCAGAAACTCGAAGGGGGTCGTCAGCTCAGACATCAGCGCAAAGAGCGCGTCGATGCGGTGTGAGCGGTCGCCTTCGCCCCAAAGGATCGCATTCGCTCGAAGACCGAGGATCACGTTCTTGGACTTCGTGGCGGCGATCGCCTCAGCAATGGCCGCCTGAAACTCGATGACGCGCCCCAGCTTCGAAAGGCATTGCGCCCAATACTGCAGACAGGCCACGAGCGCGTCGGGCTTGTTTCCGCGGCGCCTGAGATCGCTGACGGTCCAGCGGTACTCTCGCTCCGCTTCCTCCCAGTGCCCAGCGCGGCGGGCGGCCGCAGCGACTTGATTGTGGGCGATGGAGGTGTCGCCGTGATCGGCGCCGTAGTGCTCCGTGCATACGGCGAGAAGCCTTCTCGCGGCCAGCAGTTGCTTGCCAGCGTCACCTTCTCGCTCGAAGCGGGTGATCAACCCATGGAGCGCGTCGACGCCCCGCTCTGAAGGTTGGATCTGGAGCAGGCTCGCTTCGAAGGCTTCTGGCGTTTCTGAATCGTCGGAGGAGCCATGTTCTTCGACACGACCGCCTGGGGTACGATGCATCGCGGCGATTTCGGTCTGGAGTTTGGGCATGATTGTCCTCTCGTGTTGGATGCTCGAACGGCGTTCTTTGGGGAATGAATTGTGGCGGATGCCGGAGGGCTCACGAGCCCGGGTCGAGCGCTTCAGCGAGGACGCCTGCGCGGGCACGCCTCGTCCGAGAGAACGGTCACTCGGTCGGACGTGCGCCAGCTTTCGACGGAGCGGGTGCTCGGCGGGGGCATGAGGAAGAGATCGACGCCGAGGATCGGCTGGACAAACGCGGGGGCGTAGCGCTCGACGGCGGCATCGGCACCGATGTCTGCGCCCTCAGCCGCGTAGACCACCGTGTGCCTCGCGTAGCAGCGGGCTGCGAGAGGATCGACGAGCACGTTCGTCGCCCCTTCCGGCAAGGCCATCACAGTGGCGTCGAAGCGCACTTCGGTGGCCTCGGGGCAGCCGCCTACTCGCACCATCCCGCGGGTGAGGCCACGCTCGCCGCGCTCGAGCCGAGTGCGACCCACCGTGACCGCGCCGACGCCAGGAACCTCGCGGAAGTCCACGTCGACGTGAACGTCCCGCCAAGGAGCCACGGGTGCGAGGTGGAGCGTCTCGACGAAGACGATGTCGGGACTCGTTTGCTCAACGACCAGTGGAATCCGCTCAAGGCCACAGGTGGTGACGAACTCAAGCTGAAAGCGATCACGGACGCCAGCGCCCAGAGGCGTGGCCACGAGCGTCCGCGCAACCACATCACCCATCGAGGGATGGCCCAAGCGCTGCCCGTCGAAGTAGATAGCGACTTCGGGGGCATAGGGCAGACGCGGAGCGCTCTCGGACCAATACACGCGGTACGAGAGATCCTGCGGCGGAAGGGGTCGCGGAGGGTCCGAGCAGCCCGATCCGATGACAGCAATGCACACGACACAACCGACGCGCATGCGAGGACCTAGCTCACCAGCGACGGTGCCGCATCCACCGATCCGAGCGCGGATTCAGCCTGAAGAGGACTTGAAGGTGCAACAGGGTGACGTAGGTTCGCCAGCTGAACAGCAGTGACTTCTCGGCGGGCCGCTCGCCGAGGTCGGACGATGACTCCCGGAGGCGAAGAATGGCAATCACCAAAAGCGCATGGTTCCCACTCCTGATGAGCGGTGTCCTCGCCGCCTGCGAAGCCGACGATTTGAGTGAGCAGAACGTCACATCGATCTCGGCCGGCGACGGAACCGAGAGAGTGACGCACTCGTTCGACGCTGAGCTGCTCACGCTGAGTTGCGAAGGCTACTGCGGCCTGATTGAGCTGAGTGAGGACGAGGTCATTTCCACATGCGATCAGGGCGCCCGGCAGAACGTCGAGCTTGAGCTCACGTTCGATGGCGGAGCGGCGACTTTGGATGTTCGCAGCAGCGTGTACGTGAGCCGACTCGAGGGCGCCGCATTCCTCGATGGCGGCTTCGATGTTGGAGGCATTCGGACCGTACGTGGCGGGCTCACCCCTTTCTCCCGATTTCGTGGAAGGGTGAGCGGGCAGGGCCCTCAGATGCCGGAGCAGTGGGTGGTGCGAACGGCAATCGATCACGTTGCCAATGCAGCTCCCTGCGTCGCCACCTATCAAGTCACGCGTCGATAGCGGAACCTCGTGCACGTGTCACTCACTAGGGGCCACTCGACTCACTTTTCGAAGAAGATCTGCCATGCCCACTGCCCCCACGGTTTCGGAGTCCTTCTTGGAGTCGCGTCTGCCCGTGGTCGCGAACCTCCTCGCGCAATCAACGCCCGGCTCGGCGGAGCACGACACCCTTGCATGGTACAGGGCGGAGCTGGAGGCGCTCGGGACACATGGGATCGTGCGGCTTGAGACGTCCGATGGGGAGGCGTGGGCATCGCCTCGGCTCACAGCAGCGGTTGCTTGTCTTGAACACAAGACTGTCGATGAGATGCGTGCCCGCGCGCGAGCGTGGGAGGTCGAATCGGGACTTGAAGTGTTGATTCGCCGTGTGTCGGGGAGCGGTCGCAGGCATGG
>JBILQT010000174.1:0-15434 GCA_044373065.1 Sandaracinaceae bacterium | reverse complement strand
GTCACACTGCCGATCGCGAAGTGAGCCGCCTCAAGCCTTGGCGTCGGCCGACACAGACTCGGACTCAGTCGCAGCTGACTCGGACTCGGTTGCAGGCTCGGTCGCGGTCACAGGCTCCGTCGCCGTCGCAGGCTCGGGCGCGATTGCGCTCGCAGGCTCGGGCGCAGTCTCCGTCACAGCCGCAGTCACGGACTCGGACGCAGTCACGGGCTCGGTGGCAGGTGGCGGCATCGAAACCACTGGTGCCGGCACGCGACTCGCTTTGGGCACACTCACTTCGCCGTCCACGTCGCGCCTGCTGATCTCCAGGTAGCCCATCTTCGCGATCGCCAGCATCGAGACACCCAGGCTGCCCGCCCAGATGAAGTCGCGCGAGCCACTCAGCGTCGCGACGCCGAAGAAGATCACGACGAGCACCTCGGCGGCCACAAAGCCTGCGGTCTCCACGGGCGCGCCGCGTGTGCCAATGCCCATCACGGCGATGATGCAGACAAAGGGGATCCACATGTCGGCGTCGACGCGGCCCATCGCGTTCCACATCATCACGCACGCGACGACAGCGAGCATCAACACGCGCACAACGTTGTTGGCCGTTGCGTTCTTCTCGGGCCCAGGCGGCATGGAGGGACGGGTCGAAGCCATCCAGGGACGATACAGCGTCGCTATGTCGTTCGTCATGGACGACGTGCGCTACGTCGGCGATTCCACACCGCGCCGAGGAGCCACACGAAGCAAAGCGGCGTGACCCAATCCCCGAGCCAGACCCAGAGCGTCATGCCGCGAGCGAGACGCACCTCGGCGATGCGCGTCTGTGTGGTGAAAGGCTCGGTCGTCATGAGTGACTCGCCCGTCGCGCTGATATGTCCGCTCACACCGGTGTTCACCGTGCGCACCACGTCGCGGCGCGTCTCGATCGCGCGCATGCGGGCCAAGAAGTGATGAAGGGTAGGCGCGCGCGTCGGACCAAACCAAGCATCGTTGGTGTGGTTCGAGAGGAAGTCGGGCGACTGCCGTGCGACGCGCTGCACATGGTCGTCCATCAAGTCCTCGTAGCAGTTGAGAATGCCGGCAACGGCGTCACGATCACCCCTCAGCGGGATGCGCAGCGTGCCGCCCTCCACAGGCCCTTCGCTCAAGCCTGGCCCGATGAAGGGATGAAGAAAGATGAGCCAGCGCCAGAGCGGGATGCGCTCGCTGAAGGGCATCAAGCGCGTCTTGTCAACGAGGCCGAGGAAGCGCGTACGCGTGACGAGAAGGACGGTGTTGTAGCGCTCCTCCTGCGAGGCCCAGGACGAGGCGCCAAAGAGAATTGGGCCCTCCACGCCCTCGGATTCGAGCGCCATGTCCGAGGGCAACTGCGCGAGCGCATACCGGTCGACGAACCACGGAAAGGCACTCTCGGGCCACATCACCACATCCACGTGCGCGGCCTCCAACGTGCGCGTGAGGGACCACGTCGACTCCATCTGCATCGGCCAGAGCTCTGGCTGCATGCGCGCAGGGATGTCGATGTTGTGCTGTACAAGGCCTACGCGAAGAACCGGCTGCGATGCGCGCATCTGCTGCACCTCATCGATGCGCGCCGTGCCCCAGAACGCGATGCCTGCGAAGAGCAGAACGGCGCTTGAGAGCGATGCTGCGCGCGCGCGAGGACGCGCATGCATCAGCGCCTCGACCAAGAGCATCGCGAGGAGTGCGAGCGCGAAGTCGACGAGCGCTAATCCTCCAAGCTCGGCGAGCTGCACGAAGGGCAGGAAGCCCATCTGCGAGATCCCGATGCGCCACGGAAAGATCATCGGCATCGCACTGGATGAGGCGACGACTGCGAGCGGAAAGATCTGCGTTCCCAGTGCGCGCGTGAGCAGTGCGGCCACGACGAAGGGCAAGCTCTGCGCGAGGAAGAGCAGCGATGCGACAAGCCAGGCAACAGGCCAGGGCATGAAGGCGTAGCTGTGCAGCAGATCTGAGACCCAGGCGCAGGTGGTCGCATTCGCCGCAAAGCCCACCGCAAGGCCAAGGAGCATCGCGTGACGAAGCGGACTCCGCCCCTCAAGCGCGCTCTGCGTGCGCAGTGCCGCGTAGACGAGCATCACACCGACGAGCGCAACGCCCTGTGCCTCAAAAGGCGCTCCGCCAAGGCCGATGGCGACTCCGCCGAGTGTGCCAACGAGCAGCGTCGGCATCGTGATGGACGGTCTGTTCATCCGCCGCGGATGCGCAGTGCACGAGGGAGCACTTCGAAGCTCGCAGGGAGGCGCCCAGGAGCCTCACCATCGACGTCGAGCAGGACGTGTGTGCGTGGGTCCGCAGGCTCAGCATCGACGCGACGTCCGCGTGCAGCCGCAACACTCGGCGCGCTCAAATGTGCACCACGGTAGAGCTTGGGCGCGAGGCGCAGGGCCTCGACGATCGGCGTTGCCCGCATGGTGATCACATCGAAGTGGCCATCATCGAGCTCCGCGTTGGGTGCGATGTGCATCCCGCCCCCGAAGAAGCGTCCATTGGCCACAGCGATGTTGGTGATCACCTCTTCGATCGGCGCGCCGTGGTCGATGCGCAGGCGAACACGCGCGGGCTTGTAGCGAGCAAGCGCGCGAAGCGTACCGACGAAGAACGCGGGGCCTCCGCCCATCCACTTCGGCGTGTCGTTCACGAGCTGATCGACGAGGCCTCCTACGCCGAAGCTCGTGATGTTGAGGAAGATGCGTGAGGCATCGCCGCCCTCATGCGTCTTGAAGCGGAGCGCGCCTACGTCGATCGCCCGCGGAGTGGAAGCGAGCATGCGGCGGACGAGCTCTTCGACACCATCGCCGTTGCGCGCGACGTTCACGCTGCCTATCGACTTGCGAAAGTCTCCACCAGTGCCGCAGGAGAGCGGCGCGAGCCAGGCATCGGGACGCAGTGCTTTCTCATCGACGAAGAAGCCATTCGTCGCCTCATTCAGGGTCCCGTCGCCACCGATAACCGCAACGCCCTCCGTGCCGCGCAGAAGGGCCTCGCGCACAAGCTGCGTCGCATCACCAGGACGCGATGTGCGCAGCACTTCAAAGCGGGCTCCCGCGCTCTCCAACGCACGCAGCACGCGCGGAAGATGGCGCTCTGCGCGCCCGGCTCCTGCACGTGGATTCACGACGAGGGAGAAAGACATCAATGCCTCGCGCGCTGGGCTCACGGCGCCAGAATGGTGCCGACGTTGCTCACGAATCCAGGGTCGTCAGCGGGCACCGTGAGGCCTGGTGCGAAGCTTCCGAGCGCAGTCGTGTCACCTACGCGCACGATGAATCCGAACTCTGCGCCGGCGGTCACACCGAGCGCATCGAGCGCGATCGCGGTCTCGCAAGCCGCATTGGAGCAAGCGCTGCGTCCCATGCCAAGGCGCGGGTGTGTTCCAGTGGAGGAGAGCGTCCGCCAGCCGATCGTCGACGAGCCGGTGGATGCGGCCTCGGGCAAGCGCGCCGCGCCCCAGCCGTAGTCGGGACGGAATGTCCCGTCGGCGCTGACGAGCAGATTCGAAAGGACCGAGCCGATGCCGGGCGTCGTATCCAACAACCCTGTGCTGGTGAGCACCACGCCGCGCATGCCAACCTGGTAGTCGACATCGAGGTAGACGACGACCGCGTTGTTCGGATTGGGGAAGGTCCCCGAGAACCCGAGGTAGAGCATCGTGTCCGTGCGGATCACGTAGAAGTGATCGAACTGCACGCGATCCCATGTGCCGGTGCCGATTGCGGTTGGCGGGACATCGCGCGCATCCAACCAAGCGGCCTCTGACAAGAAGCCATCGACGCGAATGGGATCCACCGGCCCCGCATCGGTCCTTCGCCACGCATCGACACCAGCGTCCCGCACACCACTGTCGGGCCTCGGGCCTGTATCGGGCACAGGACCCACATCCATCTCGTAGGCATCGGGGATGACCTCGGGCCCACCATCGCGTCGCATCCGTGGCGCATCGGGCAGGTCGGCGTCGTCGTTCATGGGGCCTGGACAGCCGACGAGGGCGGCACCTGCGAGTGCAAGCAGAAGAACGTTCGATCGGGAGTCGCTTGGCTTAATCGGCATAGTGAATGACCTCGTAGGGCTTTTGACGTCCAAGCCAACGCTTGAGTCGAACACGCGGCTGACCGCTCTCGCGAGGAAGGTCCTCGCCGTCCTCGCCTCCACCGTATTCGATGGTGCAGTACGTAAGGCCGCTGTCTTGCCCAAGGTGTTGAACATCGAGGTTGATCATGCGCATCCAAGTGCCTGTGTTGACCAGTAATTTGCCGTCAGGCAGCTGCTTGAAGCGCGGCCCATGGCTGTGACCGAGGATCAGCGTGCGTACACCACGCAGGCGCGCGAGCTCGCGATTCGCAATTTGATCCCAGCCACCGAGCGAGACGATGTCCTCGCGCACGAACTGCGGAAGCTTCGCCAGGCGCTCACGCCAAGCGCCGATATGAAAGACACGTCGACGCAGGAAGTAGACGCTCGAGTGCCACAAGAAGTGGATCAAGAAACGCGTATCGAAGACGACCGCACCAAGCAAGAAGCGGCCAAGCGGCTGGATGCGATCGACGAAGCTCCGCATCTCCTTCGCAGGGTTCATCACCTCCAGAATCCAGAGGCTGCCCCAGGGCAAATCGAGCACCTCGACACCATCGCGCCGCTTCTTCGTCATCTTCTTGTAGTCGACACGATGGATGCGCTCGAGCTGATGCCCATGACGAATCTGAATCCCGTCAGGCAGGTAGTACGTGTCGCTCTGCGTGACGAAGTGGATGCGCTCTTTCGCAGCGTCTTGGGCCACGTAGCGACGAAACAATTCTTGGGGCCCCGGCATCCACATATCGAGGTCGTGGTTGCCCGGGATGAACACGATGCGGCGTGAGCTCTTGGCCATGAACTCACGGAGCGCGCGCACAAAGCGCGGATGCCCATCGAGGCATTGGCGCAGCTTCTCGCAGGCGATCTCGTCTGAGATTTCTGTGGGCCAGACGCCCGCAATTTTCACCTTCAGCAAGTCGAAGATGTCGCCGTTGAGCACGAGCTCGATGTCGCTGTTCGGGAGCAGCGCGTCGTAGTGCGCGAGCAAGTCGGCGAAGACCTCATCATGGAGGAAGTCCTCAAACGTATTCGCTTCGCCTGGCCGGATACCTGTGCCGAGGTGAAGGTCGCTGAGGACGAGCCGCAGGAGCTTCATGCTGGAGACACTACCTGAACAACGCTGAATGGAGACGGTGGCAGTTGGCCACCAACGGCACCAGACATGTCATCATCGTCCGACCTGCCTGTCCCCTCATCGGACGCACGCACTGAGGCCACCATGCACTTCCGCTCGCTTCGTTGGCTCACCTCGCTTGCTGCCCTTCAGCTCGCGCTCGCTCTTGTTGGCTGCAACTGCGATCCGCGTCCGCCGATCGAGTTCCCCGACGCAGGCATGCCTGACAGCCCGATTTCG
This sequence comes from Sandaracinaceae bacterium, assembly GCA_044373065.1. Lineage (GTDB taxonomy): Bacteria > Myxococcota_A > Polyangia > Polyangiales > Sandaracinaceae > JAFLCL01. The sequence continues at coordinate 9,994 of JBILQT010000174.1, read as the reverse complement.
CGCGATGGAGGGCCCGGCTTCTCCGATAGCTCGTTCAGTCGAAGCGACCTGGCGATCACGCGTGTGGTTCCCGATCACGGCCCCTTCATCGGCGGCAACACGGCAATTCTTCGCGGCACCGGCTTCACGGATATGTCGCAGGTCTACTTCGGCACGCACGCGGTTCAGCCTGCGGATCACCTGCTCATCGACTCGCGCCGCCTTCAAGTGACGGTGCCCGCGGGCGAGGTAGGCACGGTCGATGTACGCATCGAAGTCGGCGGCGCGATGTTCACGCTGCCAGCCGCGTACACGTACGACGCGATCTCCGTCGACCCGACCTCGGGTTCAGTCAGCGGTGGCACCTTCGTCAACATCATCGGCAGCGGAACGGCCTTCGCGGAGGGCGACACCGTCACCTTCGGACGCACCCCATGCACCCGCGTGGAGGTCGTCTCCGAGACACGCATCACTTGTCGAACCCCAACGGCCATCCCAAGCACGGTGGATGTCACCGTGACGCACGCGGCCGATGCATCGACGACAACGGCCATCGGCGCGTTTACCTACTACGAGACAGCGGACCCCTTCAGCGGTGGTCTTGGCGGTGGCCCAATCAACGGCTCGATCAACCTCACCGCGATCAACGCGTTCACCGGCGACCCAGTCCCAGGTGCATTTGCGATCGTCGGTGAAGACCTCGCGACCGAGAACCAAGGCCTCACGAGCGTCACTGGGCAGATCACGTTCTCCGGCCCTGAGCTCATCGGAACGCAGACGATCCATGTCGCCAAGCATTGCTTCGAGCGCACCTCCGTCATCGCCTTTGATGCACAAGATGTGACCGTCTTCCTCGTGCCCTGGATGGACCCGATGTGCGGCATGGGAAACCCCGGCGGTGGAGGACGCGGACGCAACGGCTCCTTCGTCGAGGGCGAGCTGATCTGGCGCGGGCCCAACGAATTCGGCCCGAATCCTTGGGCGAACATCCCCGAGCCCCGCACCGGATGGAATCGCATTGCCTACGTCTTCACGACGCAGAGCGGTGTCGGCCGACCAAACCCCGCGCCCGAAACGGGCGGCACCAACCGCGTGCTGGAGCGCATCGTTCCAACCTCAGAGAAGGGTTACCCCTACCGCATCTTCGCGCGTCCGGCGGGCCTCGCGGTCTACGCCCTCGCAGGCCTGGAGAACCCCGCGCTCGGGCAGTTCATCCCCTACGTCATGGGCGTGGGTCGCAACGTGCTCGCTGGCCCCGGAGAGACCGTGTCGAACGTCGATGTCATCATGGACATCCCCCTCGATCACAACATTGAAGCGACGCTTGGCGCACGCCCGATGCCTGCCACAGGCGGCCCCGACACCTTCCGCTTGGAGGCCACACTCGACCTCGGTGGCGAGGGCGTGATCGTGCGCGCCTTCGACCGCTTCAACTTCGACGTCATCCGCCGTCGCGATGATTCGCGCGCCCTTCGCTTCGTCGCGGAGCCAGCCCTGCGCGGCACGCTCGTCGATGGCCGCTTCCGCATCACGGCGGGCTGGTACACGGGTCAGTACGACCAATACCCCTACACAACGCTTGTGCAGACGGGCGTCACCGCCGTCGACGAAGTCGTCGCGCTCCCTGCGTTCATGGGCATCCCGGACACGATCTCGCCCGCACCCGGTGCGCCACTGCCAAGTGACCGCATGATGCGCTGGCGCTCCACCGAAGGTGGCCTGCCACCTGACTTCCAGATGATCTACATCGTCGGCGGCGACGGAAACCCAGCCTGGCGCATGATCGTCCCAGGCGACGTCTTCGAGGCGCCCTTCCCCGACCTCTCCAGCATCGAGGGCGTCGACGACATCTCACCCGGAACCGTCTTCTGGGCGATCGAGGCCGCACGCGTTCCAGGCTTCGACTTCAACGAGTTCCGCTACACGTACCTGAACGACCAGTACCAATCGCATCACGCGTTCAATCAGTTCAACGCAAGCTTCTGACGCGCTCCGAGCTGTCGACAGGCCCACGTTCCCGAAAAGGAAACGTGGGTTTTGTTTTGCGCGCCTCGGCTCCCATGCGAACACCTCCGCGGGGTTCGATTCGCATCATGTAGGCTGCGCGCATGCCTGGGCCCGACCCGCTGAAGTCTCATGTCTTGACCCCCGATGGCGAGCCAGCGAGCCAATTCTTTCGCGCGATTGTCGATGAGGTGGCTCAGCCCATCTTCGTCAAAGATCGCGCGTTTCGCTTCGTGGTGCTTAACCCTGCCTTCGGCGTCCTCGCAGGCCGAGAGACAGAAGACATGATCGGCAGTACCGATCACGACTACTTCCCCAAAGCCCAGGCCGATTTCTATCGCGAGGCCGACGAGCGCGTCTTCCGCGAGGGCAAGCTGGTTGCCATCGATGAAGAGGCGTTCACCGATCTCCAGGGCCGCGTGCACGTGCTTCGAACGGTCAAAGCGCCGCTGCGCAATCCCACCACCGGAGAGGTGACGCATCTGGTCGGCATCATCACCGACGTCACCATGTTGAAGAACGCCGAGGCCGTTCTCCGCTCCGCCAACGAGGAACTGGAGCGACGCGTCGCCGAGCGCACGCAGGCCCTCCGCAGCACACAGGACGCGCTCCTCCGCAAAGAACGGCTCGCAGTCCTCGGTCACCTCGCGGGAGGCCTCGCACATCAGATTCGCAACCCGCTTGCAGCGATGGCGACCGCGAGCTCGATCCTCAAGAAGAAGCTTCAGAACCTCGCCGATGCCGATGTACAGCAGGCCCTCCACGTGATTCTCGACGAGGTCTGGGAGGCCAACCGCATCATCACAGACCTCCTCGACTTCGCCCGCGTCAAAGCGCCCGATCGCAGCACAATCTCGGCGATCGAGATCGTCGAGATGGCGCTCGTGCGCGCACGTCCTCCAAACGACATCGAGATCGTCCTCGGGCAACTCGAGGACGTGAACGTCAGCGTCGATGGTCGGCAGGCGCGTGACGCCGTGGCGAACGTGATGCGCAACGCGTTCGAGGCCATGCCCACGGGGGGCACCGTGCACATCAGCATCGTGAGCGAAGCGAACAACGCGCTCATCGCGGTCGAAGACACAGGGCCGGGCCTTACGCGCGACGTCCTCGCCTGCCTCTTCGAGCCGCTCGTGACGAGCAAGGCATTGGGCCTCGGGCTCGGCCTCTCCACAGCCCGCATGCTCATCGAGAATCAAGGCGGCACCGTCCGCGCCTCGACGCAAGGTCAGGGCGGTGCGCGCTTTGAAATTTGCCTTCCACTCTCAGGCTCTGTGCCGCCCGCAGAGCCCGTCTGATTCGTCTGCTCGCTCAGCGCGCGGCAAACGCGTCGGTCGCACGCACCAGCGCGTCGAGATTCGCTGGCTCATAGGCCGAGTGGCCTGCGTCATCGGTGATGATGAGCTGCGCCTCGGGCCAGCGTTGCTTGAGATCCCAAGCGCTCACAGCCGGGCAGACGACGTCGTAGCGGCCCTGCACGATCACCGTTGGGATGTGGCGAATCTTCGCAACGTCATCGAGGAGCTGATCCTCATGCGTGAAGAATCCCTTGTTCACAAAGTAGTGGCACTCGATGCGCGCAAACGCGAGCGCGAAGGCATCGGCTGCACAGCGCTCCACGTAGTCGGGCTTCGGCAGGAGGAAGCTCGTGCGCGCCTCCCAGACCGTCCACGCGCGCGCCGCATCCTGCATGGCCTGTGCGTCACCGCCCGTCAGGCGCTTGTGGTAGGCGGCAATCAAATCACCGCGCTCCTCTTTTGGAATCGGCGCGAGGTAGTCCTGCCATGCATCGGGAAAGAGCTCGCTCGTGCCCCATTGGTAGAACCAATCGAGCTCCTTCTTCCGCAGCAAAAAGATGCCGCGAAGGACAAGCTCCGTGACGCGCTCGGGATGCTTCTGCGCATAGGCCAGCGCGAGCGTGGAGCCCCAGCTTCCGCCAAAGACCTGCCAGCGCTCGATGCCGAGATGCGCGCGCACAGCCTCGATGTCGCTCACCAAATGCCAGGTCGTGTTGTCGACGAGCGATGCGTGCGGCGTCGATCGCCCGCAGCCGCGCTGATCGAGAAGCACGATCTTGTAATGGGCGGGATCAAAGAAGCGGCGCTGCTTCGGGTCGGTGCCACCACCGGGCCCGCCATGCAGAAAGACGACGGGCTTGCCCTCAGGATTGCCAGACACCTCCCAGTAGATGCGATGCCCGCTGCCCACATCGAGCATGCCGGATTGGAAAGGTTCGGAGGCCGCGTGAAACGATCGAAGGTTCGTCATGGGCGCGAGCGTAGATCCGTCGTCGCGTTGAAGAGCGCTGAATCTTCTTCCGGCTCTCACGTCGATCGCACTGAATTCGCGAAGGCAAATCACTTCCCGCTACGATGATTTTGAGCAAACAGATTCCACGCTCCGAGGTCTTCCCATGACGCGCGTCCTGACTCTCCTCTCGTCCCTTGCAGTCGTTCTGGGCATCTCGATGGTGCCGCGCATCTCCGAAGCACAGTCGTTCTACGTCACCGTGGTCGAGTCCGAGGGCATGGCCGCCTCCGCCACAACCGGCTTTGAGACATCGCTTCCCGGGATGGCGCGCGCGTGTGTCTCACGCGGCTCTGAACGTCGCTTCACCCATGGTCAGCGACTCATCATCGTCGACATCGGCAGCGACGGACATCCCACCGCAGTGGAAGTACGCAGCGACGACGTCTCGCCCTCGGGCACCGAGACCAACTTCACGCGCTGCCTTGAGGCCGCGGTACGCAACCACACCTTCCCTCGCCCCGAGTCGCAGCCCGCCATCTTCGAGCTCTCGTTCGAGTACGCCGCAACGGTTCCAAGCGCGCTCTCCGGAGGAGGCTCCGGCGTGCGACGCGGTCCCCGCAGACGCGCCACCTCGGCCGTGCACGCGCAGGGCACAGGCCTTCCTCCAGATCGCGTTCGCGAGTTTGTGCAGACGCGCATGCCCGACATCGATCGCTGCCTTCGCGACACGCACACCGTGAGCGCAAGCAACGAACTCGAGATGACCGTGCAGGCCGATGGTCATGTCGAGATGGTCAACGTCGTCCGCGCATCAAGCGCACCGGCCTTCGACACATGCCTCTCGAATGCCATCCGCGCCTGGGTCTTCCCCGCACCCGGCGCGCGCGTCGCGATTCGCTTCCCGTTCAGCGTGCACACGGATGTCGCTGCGCCAACGCAGACCGCACCCGCGACGCCCGCGCCTGCACCAACGCCTGCACCCGCAACGCCCGCGCCTGCACCCGCAACGCCCGCGCCTGCACACTGAGCGAGCTTCCAACGTCGAGAGGCCAGTCACCCGCAGGGGTTGGCTGGCCTTCGTTTTTGCACATATTTCAATAGTGCTGCTTTGTGCAGCGTGAAATGTACGAGCCCGTCGAGGCGTAATTCGAAACACCGACTATCCTCCGCGCCATGGCACCTCCGTCCATCCTCTCCACCGTGCGCGACCTCGATCGCCTTCGCCAAATCATCGGCGTGCTCGTGCGTCATGGGTTCGGCGAGGCGCTCTCACGCACCGCCCTCGGCTCGCTCGTTCAGGGCAAGAGCGAGGCGCAGAAGAACCAATCCATTGGCGAGCGCGTGCGCCTCGTCGTTCAGGATTTGGGTCCGAGCTTCGTCAAGCTTGGGCAGATCATGTCGACGCGACCCGACCTCGTTCCGCCCGAGGTCATCCTTGAGCTGAAGAAGCTCCAAGACCGCGTCCCACCTGTCCCCTACAGCGAGATCAAGACGCAGATCGAGAGCGACTTGAGCGCCTCGGTGAGCGATGTCTTCGAGGCCATCGACGAGAACCCGCTCGCCTCCGCCTCCGTGGGCCAGGTGCATCGCGCACGCATTCGTCTTGAGGACGGCTCACCGCGCGACGTCGTCGTGAAGGTGCAGCGCCCCAACATCAAAGCGACGATTGAGAAGGACGTCGAGCTCCTCTATTTGCTCGCGCAGGCCATCGAGCGCGCCATCCCCGAGTCGCGCATCTACTCACCCGTGAAGATGGTGAGCGAGTTCGATCGCAGCATCTCCGCAGAGCTCGATTTCGGCCTCGAAGCCGATCACGCGGTGCGCTTCGCAAAGAACTTCGAGGGCGTCCCGCATGTGCGCTTCCCGAAGGTCTATCGCCGCTTCTCGGGCAAGCGCGTCCTCACGCTGGAGTTCTTCGACGGACGCAAAGTCTACGACGCAGTGAAGGTCGGCTACGACGGCGAGGACATCACGCGCACGATGCTCTCGATCACCATCAAGAGCATCTTCGAGGACGGCTTCTTCCACGCCGACCCGCACCCCGGAAACCTGCTCATCATGGGTCAGCCCGCGGCCCCCGTGATCGGCATGATCGACCTCGGCCTGGTCGGCCGCCTCACCCCGCAGCTCCGCGACAAAACCATCGACATGATGGTCGCCGTTGTCCAAGAGGACTACCGCGGCCTCGCCGACGCGCTCTACGCGATTGGCACGCCCACCAAGAAGATCGACCGCAACGCCTTCGAGGCGGAGGTCACACAGCTCTCGCAGAAGTACCTGGGCAAGCAGCTCGGTGATATCGCGATCAGCGCCCTCATCCGTGACCTCGTGAACGGCGCGCAGAAGTACGGTCTCGAGATCCCGCCAGACTTCCTCATGGTCGGCAAAGCCATCATGACGATGGAGGGCGTGGGCAAAGAAATCTCGCCGCACTTCGACCTCTACGAGGAGATGAAGCCCTACTTCCTCAAGCTCCTTCAGCAGCGCTACTCCCCCGAGAAGATGCTGCCCGAGATCCTCCGCTCGATGAGCCGCATCTCCGGCGCGGCCACCGACTTCCCGCTCCAGGCCCAAGAGATTCTCGACGATCTGCGTCAGGGCCGCCTTGAGCTGCGCACCAAAGACACAGCCTCGGTCTCGGCCTACGACATCGTCGGGCGACGCATCTACTCGGGCATGGTCGTCGGCTCGCTCGTCGCCGGCAGCTCCTTCCTCATCGCGAACGACTCCTTCTACACAGGCCTACTCTTCTTCGCGATGGCGGTCGGCTGGGGCGGTGGTCACACCATCCTCGCGGCCTGGATGGGGCGCTCCAAGAAAAAGTGACCACATAGTCACATCGTCGCAACTCACCTACGAGGAGAGGCGCACGGCGAGTGCAAAGAAGAGGGCCATTGTGAGGACCGCCAAGAGCGAGGTCACCACGATGGCCTTCGCCACTTCCTCCGAGGCACTCGGACGGCTTAGGTCAGCGCCCGCATCCGCTTCGACCTCAAAGACCATCGCGAAGGTGCTGATCGCAGCGGGTGTCGCGGCCTGAAGCACGAGCACACGAAACGCCGTCGCATCCAGGGAATGATGCGCCACGAGCATGGCGCCAAGGAGAAGCGTGAGCGCGGGCGGAAGGAGCAGGCGCGCGACGATGTAGCGCCACGTGGCGCGCAAGCTCTTGAGGGGCCAGGCCGCGATGCGACGCGAGAGAAAGAGGCCGAGCACAAAGATGCCGACAGGGCCCGAGGTGCGTCCGAGTGCACGCATGGCATCGACAAAAGAAATCGTGACTGAATGGTCACTTACCTCCAGCGCGAGGAGCAGAAAGCGAAGCGCGATGCCGACCGGAGGCGCCCAGAGAAGCGGGTTCTTGCGCAGGGCCTTCCACGCGCTCCCGGGCGCTGTCTTCGAGGTCAGGTCACGTCGCACGAGCGGGATGCCCACGAGCACACCGAGCGCGGCGTGCACAATCATCGCAAGGCTCGCTGCAGGAATGGCCTCGGGGCCCACCACAGCCTCTGCGAGTGGCAGGCCCAAGAAGCTTGAGTTGCCAAAGAGCGCGACGAGCGCGACCGAGCCGCGGTGCGGACCGCCCAACGCCAGGGCAGCGAGCGTGCCGATGAGTGGTCCAACGAAGACAAGCACAAGCGCCCAAGGCGCGATGTCGATGCCCTGCCGCGGGTCGATCCAGCTCGCGATGATCAGCGCCGGAAACGCGACGACGAGCGCAAAGCGCGTGAGGACGATGAGGGCATCCTTGCTCTCAAACAGCTGCGTGCGGCCCACGACGAGGCCCGCGAGAAGCGGCAGAAAGAGAGCGAGGAGCGCGGTGAACATCGGCGCGCGGTGTAGCAGGGTCTCTGTCGCGCGATCAGCCGGACACAAACAGAGATCAGCGAGCGAGAGATTCTTTCGAAACGCGCGCGTGGATCGATAACGTCGCTCTTTTCAGGAGGCTCCCATGACGCGTTCCATCGTCGCCCGCACCCGAGGCTCAGCTCACGGATTCATTCGGCGCATGGTGAGCCCGGGTGATCTCGGCGAGCGCATGAAGCCCTTCGTTTTCTTGGATTACGTGAGAGCACAGGTTCCAAAGGGGACAGGCTTTGGGTTCCATCCGCACTCGGGCATTGCGACGTTGACCTACCAACTCAACGCGGATGTCGCGTACGAGGACACGGCCGGTCAGAAGGGCATCGTGCGCGCGACGGGGCTTGAGTGGATGCGCGCTGGTGGCGGCACGTGGCATCAGGGCTTCATCCATCCGCACGCGGAGATCACCGAAGGATTTCAGCTCTGGGTCGCGCTGCCTCCTGGCGTCGAAGATGGCGCGCCAGAGGGCATCTACGTGGCGCCCGAGGAGGTTCCGCAGGTGGGCAGTGTGCGCGTCCTGCTTGGCACCTATGAGGGCGTGACTAACCCGATCCCCGCGCCCTCCCCCATCGTCTATCTGGACGTTGTGCTCTCGCCCGGAGAGACGTGGAACTACGCGCCACCCGAAGGCCACGCAACTGCATGGGCCTTTGTCTATCGAGGCTCCTCAGCAATCGCGGGGGAGCAGGTCACAGACGAGCTTGTTGTGTTCAACGCGGGCACGGAGGCGATTCAGATCGCGTCGGTCGAAGGTGCACGCGTGCTCTTTGGAAGCGCAGTCCCGCATGACCATCCGCTCGTGCTCGGCAGCCACTCTGTGCACACGAACCCACGCTCGCTTACGCGGGGCGTCGAGAACATTCAGCGCATTGGTCGAGAGCTGAAGGCGCAGGGCCGATTCTAAAGGGCGGTTCCAGAAGCGGACGAAGCAGTCACCTTTTCATCCCGCGAGCTCGCGCAGTGCCTTCGCCTCCAGCTCCACGGCCTCACGCGCCTCGCTCAAGCCCTTGTCACTCTTGGTCTCGAGCCCGAGGTGCGCATCGCCGCGGCTCTCCAGCGCACGAAGGAGAAGCGCGACTGCATCGAGCTGCTGTCGAAGCACAAGGCCAAGCTCCACCGAGGCGCGTCGCGCGTTGCGCTCCGAGGCGCGGATTACGCCGCCGAGCACATCGTGAAGGAGGGAGCGATCGCTACGGCTCGCGTCGGAGCTCGCCTCGATCCTGCGCGAGAGTGCGGCAGCGCGAAGAAGGCGTGCGCGCTGTGGACCGCGACTCTTGCGCGCGAGTGAGAGCAACGCGGCGGTGCGCGGCGCGTCGACTTCGATGACGAGCGGCAACGAGAGCATCAGCGCGCAAACCGTTGCTGCCGCGGCCTGTTTCGACCAGCTCTCTGCGCCGAAGTGCATCGTGAGCCAGGTCGCGAGCACGCCACCCAGGGCGGCGAGCGCACCGTGCAAGAGCACCGCGGCTGGGCCTCGCGCACGCACGGAACGCGCACTCCAGACAAGGACGATGAAGCCAGCGCCCGCAAGCAACGCGCTGTGCGGACGCAATGCGACATAGGCCACTGCCGAGAGCGCGCCGAGGCCGATCGAGAGCGGCGTCGTGGTCGAGATGACGCTCGACACGAAGATGCCGAAGAGCACGAGCACGACCGCCCCGACACTCGGGCTCGACATGCGGATGAGCTCGGCGCTCGCGAGTGAGGCGCCCAGGATGATCATCGAGAGAAGGGTGCGCGAATCCATGGCTCTACTCCCGTGGCTGCGAAAAGCGATGTTGTGACCAACTCGTCCGATTTCGTGGCGAGGCTCACCACGACGCCGCTTCAGCGTGCCGTGTGGCACCTGAGCCGAGGCGATAGCTGCGTCCCTCCTCGCTCTGCGCATCGAGGCCAT
>JBILQT010000173.1:0-15459 GCA_044373065.1 Sandaracinaceae bacterium | reverse complement strand
AAGGGGCGTACGCAGCTCATGCGAGATGTTGGCGAGGAGCTCGCGCTCACGCTGCACTTGGCCCTCGATGCGCGCCGCCATCTCGTCGAGTGAGTTCGCAACCGCACCCAGCTCGTCGTTCCGCGAGAGCGCCACACGTGCCTTCAGATCACCCTCACCGAGTCTTCTCGCCGTCGACGAGATTTGCTCCAGCGGACGCAGAATCGAGCGCGCCATCCACCACGCGCCCAGGCCGAGCACGATCAAACTCGCAAAGACGATGAGCAGCGGAACGCGCAACCTTGAGGTTGCATCACCACGTGCGATGAGAACGCTTCCACTCTCCAGCAGCCTTGCAATGGGTGGGTTTGGGCCCTCATCGATGCGCGGGTCGAAATCGAAAGGGCCATGATGCGGGTCTCGTGGCGGGGGGCCGTGATGTTCTCTTGGCGGTGGACGCCGCAGCTCAAGCGCGGGCTCCACGGTGCTCGCAAGAACACGCCCCTCACGGTCACGGACGGTGAGGTGAAGATGCGACGTGCGCTCTTGCGCTTGAAGCACCGGAAGCAACGCGAGATGCGCCTGCTCGGCTCGGTGGACGGCCACCTCGATCGCATCGAGACGCCGCATCATGTCGAGTGGATGCTCCTCGAGGCGAAGCGCCATAAACGCGACCAGCACAAGCGCCGTGAGCTGCGCGAGCCCCAGCGCCAGAAGGCGGATGGCGAGCGGAAAGCGCGTCACGTCTCCTCAGGCGCCAGCACGTAGCCAATGCCGCGCACCGTCTTGATGCGTCGCGGTTGCTTTGGGTCATCGCCGAGCTTTTGACGCAGACGCGAGATGTGAACATCGATCGAGCGGTCGAAGGCCTCATCCGAGGAGCCACGCACAAGCTCCATGATCTGCTCCCTTCCAAGCACGCGGCCGGGCCTCTCGGCGAGCACGCGCAAGAGTTCGAACTCGTAGGTTGTCAGCGCAACCGCAACGCCGTCGATCATCGCCGCGCGCGAGGCGACATCGACCGTGAGTGAGCCCAGCACGATGCGCTCATTGCGTGGGCCCGAGAGCCCTCGAAACCGCCTTCCGTGCGCGCGCACACGCGCGAGCAATTCACGTGAGGAGAAGGGCTTGGGTACGTAGTCATCCGCGCCACCTTCGAGGCCAAGCACGCGGTCCGCTTCTTCACCGCGCGCGGTCACCATGATGACGGGCACATCGATGTGCGCGCGGATGCGTCGACACACCTCCACACCATCGAGGCCAGGCAGCATCAAGTCGAGCAGCACGACATCGGGCCGCACCCGAAGCACCTCGGCCAGCGCTTCATCTCCCCGTGCGACGAGATGCACCTCAAGCCCATGGCTGCGCAGATACTCGGCGGTGAGTCGACCAAGCTTCGGGTCATCCTCGACGAGCACGACAACCAGGGGCAGGGATGCGTGATGTTCACGTCTCAAGCTTACGGGGCAGGCGCCGCTTCGGTCTCGGCGGAAACTTCTCGAAACACTCAGACCGTCACAGCGAGCGAGGCGTCAAAGCCGCTCGTCACATCCCCCGTGACGCTTGCGACTTGCTGGCTCGAACCATCGCGAAAGACGTTGTCGGTCGCGAGGCTGATCGCTGCAAGGTTCGCCACGCTCGCGCTGTAGCCACTCTGGGTATACGTCGCGTCGCACGTCGCTTGCGGGACGGCGAGTTGCGAGGTCTTCACCGCATTGCTGTTCGTCGTCGCTGAGGCGAGTGAGGGGTAGACTTCGAAGTGCATGTGCGGCCAACGGCCCGAATAACACCCGGGTACAATTGTGGTGAAGGTGACCTGCCCGTTGCTGTCCGTGACCTGTACGCCGCGGAGGAAGTTCTCGCTCGCGACGCTCGCCGAATACATCGAGTAGTTGCCGTCTGCAGTGCAGTGCCAGAGGTAGACGGCGTAGCCCGCGCGCGGGGCACAGGAGGTGTCGAGGATGGTCAGCGTGACGCGCATCACGACACCCGCGGCGACGCCAGTGGCTGTGCCAATGCTGGAGCGGATGTCTGCACGCACGACGCCCGATTGCGTGAGGATGTTGGGACCATTCGAGCCATCGCCAGGGTAGGGGCCGCCTGTCTCGGAGGGGATCGGCGAGCACGTCCCGCCGCCCGTATCGACACCAGGATTCGGCGCATCGCTGCCACCGCTTGCACCGCTGTCGGTGGTGCTCATGGCCGTGGGACAGCCGATCAGCGGGACTGCGACTGCGCCAAGCAAAACGCCGAGGATCGAGCGCCGTGATTCGAACTTCGCAAAGAGGGGAAGGTCGCGCGCAAGGCCGCCAAAGTCGTCATGTCCATCGTGCTTTGTCATCGTCGCTCCAAGTTGAGTGGGGGTGGCGAAGTGGCCACACGACTGAGGATGCGCGGTGAGTGTGTGGGCCTCGCTCACACCGTGTTTCGGTTTGTTGCGAGGCTGAAGAAAGCGATGCGCCAGATCGGGGAAAGATTGGCGGGGCATGCACGACTATTTGAGAGTGCCCTGCATGAAGAGAAGCTTTCTTCAATCGATGGGCCTGGCCCTTGTGCTCGCCTTCGTCCCGCAGATCGCAGCGGCACAAACGGTGGGCGGTGACCTCGTCATCCTGAACAACGGTGGTCGCTTGCGCGGCGTGGTGTCGGAGTACGAACCAGGCGTGCGCGTGGTGATTCAACTGCCCGATGGCACGGCGCGGACGGTGGTTGCGGCGGACATCGCGAGCGTGACGTTTGCGGATGCGGCAGCCCCTTCGCCGCCCGTTGCAGTGGTGCCTGAGGCGCCTGCCGCGACGCCCGAACCGGTCGCACCGACGCCTGCTGCGGTAGCGCGCTGGACGACGCCGCGCGTCTACGAATCACGCCGCCTCGTTCGATGGACGAACGCTGCGCTGGGGAGAAACTGATGAGGAAGGCTTGGTTCGTCCTGGTGCTGGCCCTCATCGGCTGCCATCCACCTCGTGTCGGCGCGTTTGGTCCTCGCTCCTTCGACCTCACGCTCGACCACTACCGCATCGCGTACGGCCAACACGGGCACGTGGTCAGTAGTGAGTGGCTCATCAACAACTTCCGTCTTGAGCGCGGGCGGCCGACTCAGGTGAAGTGGACGAGCGAGTATACGCGCACGCTGCGCCCCGACATGGACAGCGACGGTGCCTACGAGCCCTCGTTCACGATTCCGCGCTTTGATCTCTCGTACACGCATGCCCACGACGGTGCGGAGCTTTGGGTGCAGACCACGCCCGTGAGTACTCGCATCGGGATGCGCGACCTCGACGTGATCGCGCACGACTTCGTCGACCGAGTGGGCGGTGGCAGCTACTTCGAGATCGATTGGGCCGCAGACGCGCTACGCGAGCGCCGCATCGGCACGGTCGTACGTGAGGAGGGGCCAGTGCAGGTGGGCGGAGTCCCGGCCTATTGGGTCACGTTCGAGATTGTCTCGGTCGATCAGCGCGACGTGAATCAAGCACATCAAGGTGATTTGGTGACCGTCGTGTTGATGCGTCCCGAGGCGCGCTGGAACACCGAGCGACGCTACGGTCGAGGCCTGCCCATGCTCGTCACCGCAGGCTACGCATCACGCGGAGAGCACCACGCAACACACCGCGCAGAGTTCGAAGATCTGCTGCGGCGCATCGAGTTTCACGAGGCGCACACGGAGTAGTTCGCGAAATAGCCGCAAAGCGAAGAGCCCGAAGGATCACTCCCTCGGGCTCTTTTCGTTCGCGCTCTTCTGGCCGCTCAATCCTTGCTGGATGCCCCAACGAACTGATCTTCCTTGTCGCGGAAGAGCACGTTGAATGTCGTCAGCGAGCCGTAGCAAGCGGTGATGTATTGCTGCAGCTGCACCTTCTCGTCGGCGTTGAGGTTCGAGGTGCCGTTCACCTTCTGCTCAAGCACGCGCAGCTTGTCGCGGACCATCACGATCTTGTGGAAGAACTGGTCGAGCGGGATGCGCTTCTCCTGCGTCCCTTCTTTGCCCGGCTTGAGCACGATCTCGCCGCCGCGCCAGCGCTCACCCATGTGCGCATCACCGAGGCCAAGCTCATCGCGGAGCACTTCACGGAGCACATTGCGGAAGTCTTCGATGTCCATATCGATGTCGATCTCCTTGGGAAGAATCTTCTTCTGAATCGTCTCGAGTTCGTCCTCGTCTTGCCGCATGGCACGAGGCGTCCCGGCTGCCTTTTTGCGCTTGAGCGCCGTATCCCATGATGTGCCGCGCGCCTTGTGATGCGTGCACGTCGCCGTGTCTTTCAGCGGCGGTGGCCAGCACTTCAACATGCACTCGCCCTCGCTCGCGCCGCTCTCAAGCTCGCGCAAGGACATGAAGAAAGAGCAGGTGCCACACCGACCGGAGAGGTCGCGTTCCATGCGGCGACTCTACATGAAAGCACTCCGTGCTCACGCGCGTTTGCGTGTGTCAGCGCGCACCAGTTGCGCGACGGAGCAGCCACGGTCTGTCGCGTCTTGCCTCACTTCGAGCGCGCGATCGCGGTCTCGCCCACGGCATGTGCGTTGCGCATGAGGCGCCATGCATCGCATCGCTCCCATCTCGTTTCTCGCTTTTGGTTTCACCCTGGGCTGCACCTCCTCCCACGTCGCAAGGCCGGATGAGATGAGCCGCACAGGTCACGCGCATGAGGCGCAGACGCAGGAGCGCGAGGGAAACGCGGAAGCGGCGCAGTACGACCCAGAGGCGACTGTGGAGGTCACGCAGTGCGAGACGATCAACCGCTCCCATCGCAATGGCATCACCTCGGTCGTCCCGTGTTGGACCTCGGTCTCCAACCCCACCGATGTGCATCGTCAGCGTGCTGCGGAGCATCGACAAGAGGCCGCCGATCATCGCGCTGCATCGCAAGTGCTCCGCGATGCGGAGCGCGAGGCCTGCGCGGGCATTCCCGAGATGGATCGCGACATGAGCCCCTTCGAGCACAGTGAAGACATCTCGCGCGTCGAGCCCTTCACAGAGATCAACACAGCGAGCATTCCGCTGCGCCGCACGACAGGTGCCGTCGTCACGTTTCGTGCGCTGCCGGGCATGACAGCCGAGTGGCTTCAGCGCGTCGTGGACTGCCATCTCGCGCGCAACGCATCGCTTGGGCATGTCGTGCCTGAGATGCCGAATTGCCCGCTCGTTCCTCGCGAGGTCGAAGCGCACGTCGCCTCTACGGGCGATGGATTCGCGGTGACGATTCGCTCCGACAATGAGGAGTCTGCGCGCGATGTCTTGGCGCGTTCGTTGAGGGCGCAGGCGAACTGAGGGCCTCTATGCGCGCGCTTCCTTCACTGTGAAGTCAGCATCCTCGACGGCCTTCACAAGCGCCTCACGTGATGCCGTGGATTCCACCTCCGCATGCCCAACGGTCACCTTCGCGGATGTCACACCGGGCACCGCAGCAAGCGCGCTCTGCACGCTCTTGACGCAGTGGCCGCAGCTCATGCCTTCGATCTCAAGCACCTCGATTTTGGTCGTCATGCCTAGAGCGTAGCGCCGCGATGCAAATGGGCCGCTTTGGTGCCTCACAGCACCGCTTCGCTGTATGGTCCGCGCATCGATGGCTACCCGATCGAAGTCCTCGTCTTCTGCGACACGCTCACGCACCGGTAGCGCGGCTTCCTCTCGCGGTCGGCTGACGAAAAAGCCCTCTCCGTGGCGCTGGCTCTGGCGTGCACTCATTGCCCTTGTGGTGCTCACACTCCTGGGTGGTTTGAGCGTCGTCGGCGTCATCGCCTACTACAGCCAAGACCTTCCGGATGTGGCCTCCCTGCGCAACGTGCACGAGCCGCAGACCACGCGCGTGGTCGATCGCGATGGCGAAGTGCTGGGCGAGATTTTCACGGAGCGGCGCACTGTGGTGCCGCTCGATCGCATCCCGCGCGTGCTCATCCTCTCGGTGCTTGCGGCCGAAGACGCCGACTTCTATCGCCACGAGGGCTTCGACTATCCGGGCCTGGTGCGCGCCGTCGGTCGCGGCATCCTCTCCGGCGGCCGCTTTCGCGGGACGAGCACGATCACGCAGCAGCTTGTGAAGAACATGCTGCTCACGAACGAGCGCTCGATGGCGCGCAAGATCCGCGAGCTGATCCTCGCGTGGCGTCTTGAGCAAGAGTTCACGAAAGAAGAGATATTAGCGCTATATCTTAATCATATCAATTTCGGCCACGGTCGATATGGTGTGCAGGAGGCTGCGCGCTACTACTTCGGCAAGGATGTCTCCGAGCTCACGCTCGCGGAGGCCTCGCTCATTGCAGGCATCCCGCAGTCGCCCACGCACCTCTCGCCGCGCACGCATCCCGATGCTGCGCGCCGTCGTCAGGCGTTTATCCTTCGTCAGCTTGAGGAGAAGCGTCTTGAGTATTGGCCTGACCTGACAAGCGAAGCGATTGCGGCGGCAGGCGAAGAAGAGGTCGCGCTCGCGCCCTTGCCCGAGTCCACACAGAGCGCGCCGGAGGTCGTCGAGATGGCGCGTCGTGCGCTCTACGATCTGGTCGGCGAAGAGGCCGCGCGGCAGGGTGGCTACACGGTGCACACGACGATCGATGCCGATGTGCAGCGGGCCTCGCGCACGGCGCTTCAAGAGGGCTTGCGCACGTACGACTCACGTCACGACATCGAGCCACCGATTCGACGTCAGCGCCTTCGTCGCGGTGAGAGGCCGACGCCCTTGGCGCGTGTGGCCGAGCTTCGCGTGGGCGGGACTTACGATGCGATGGTCACGCTGCGCGATGACGAGACGGGCACGATTGGCCTCGACATCGGTGGGCATCAGGCCGTCGCACGCATCGAGGAAGTGGCGCGCTTCAACGCGAATGAAGTGCCTCCGACCCGCTTCATCGAAGAGGGTGCGCGTGTGCGCGCCTCCGTCCTTGCGCTCGCAGAAGACGACGACCCGCATGACGGCATCACCGCGACTGCGCGTGCGCAGCTTGAGCTCGGGCCCCAGGGCTCGATCATCCTCATTGAGCCGCGCTCGCGTGAGCTTCTCGCGCTCGTCGGCGGCTACGAGGCGACGGCCGGATTCAATCGCGCGGTGCAGGCCGTTCGTCAGCCGGGCTCGACCTTCAAGCCCATCGTCTACGCGCTCGCGATGCGCTCCAGGCGCTTCACCCCCGCAAGCCTCCTGCTCGATGCGCCGGGCGTCTATGGCAACTGGCAGCCGCGCAACTTTGAGGGCGAGGAGTACCGCGGTGAGATTCGTCTTCGTGAGGCGCTCGCCATCTCTTCCAATGCCGTTGCTGCGCGCGTGATGGACGAGCTTGAGCCGCCGCAGGTGGTGTCGTTTGCACGTGAGCTTGGCTTCACGACGGAGCTCTCTGCACCGAGCACGGACACGGACAACGATGCGAACATGGCGCTCGCGTTGGGTGCGCGTGAGGTGCGTCCGATCGAGCTCGCCAATGCATATGCGACCTTCGCCTCGGGCGGTCGCTGGGAGCCCTGGCGCCTCATCTCGCGCATTGAGGGTCCTGGCGGCGTCGATGTGCCGCTCGCACCGCGTGAGGCTGCGCGTGATGTGATGACGCCTGCCGAATCCTTCCTTGTGACGAGCCTTCTCACGAGCGTGGTCGCGACCGGTGGCACCGGCGCACGGGCAAGCGAGCTGGGCCGTCCGATCGCTGCGAAGACAGGCACGAGCAACGAGGCGCGCGACGTTTGGTTCGCGGGCTACACGCCGGAGTTGGTCGGCGTCGTGTGGGTGGGCTTTGATGATCACCGCACGCTTGGCCCGCGTGAAACAGGCGGTCGCACAGCGCTTCCGATCTGGGTGCGCTCGATGCGCAGCGCGATTGGTGAGCGGCCACGCACGGAGTTCCCGCAGCCCAGCGGCGTGGTCACTGTCGACATCGACGCGCGTACGGGGTTGCTCCCTTACGTGGGCCAGGAGACGACCATGAGCGAGGTCTTCCTTGAGGGCACCGCGCCGACGGAACATGCGCCAGAGCCGGGCACACTCGATGCGGCGAGCTTCCTCATGCAGGATGAGGCCGCGCCCGAAGAGAGCCCCACCGAGACTGCGCCCGTGGTGCCATGAAGCGTCTGCTCCGTGCGTCGGGCGGCACGCTTCTTCTTGCGCTTCCGGCGCTGGCAACGGGCGGTGCGCTCTTGCTCTATGCGACACACGGTCCCTCATCCTCACGGACCGCACGGGCCATGCGTGAGGCCGCGGCAACGCGCACGCTTGAGATGCTCGCGGAGGATGTGGAGCGCGGCGCGAATGCGCTCTGCAGCGAGGATCCAAGCGCGGGGCTGATGCTCATCTCGCCCTCGGGTGATGCAGCGGTGGATGGTGCACGTGCGCATCTGCAGCGCCTTGCGACGTACGGCCTCGATGTGGGCGATGTCTTTGAGCAGTCGCTTGAGACAAGCCGCTTGCTCGCCTCCTCGCATGCGCATGGCCGCGCGCCCTTTCAGCCGATGCCGACACGCGAGGCCCTGGAGCAAGTCGCGCTTGTGCAGCTTGCCGCGCCGCATACGGGGCTCCCTGAGCATGCGCTTGTGCGTGTTTGTCGGACGACGGGTGGCCTGCTCATCGCCTCAGGACGCGCGATCGATTTCGACGATGACCCGCGCTTTGCGGGCATCGCGTTCACGCCCGATGCGACACACATCGCGACCTTCTCCGCGCCCGATTCAAGCACAGCGACCGAGCCCATCCTGCGCATCACGTTGCTGCTTGCAGCGTGCTTTGCCTTGCTCGGTGCCGTGCTCGGCTGGCGGACGCGTCCGCGTGAAACAGCGGCCCTTCAGGCCGGACGCGACGTGGAGCGCGAGGTGCGTGAAGCGGCAGCGCGCCTCTCGCGTGGCGACTTCGATGTGCAGCTCCATGCGGGCGCAGACTCCACGGTTACTGCGTTCAATCGGATGACGCGCGAGCTTCAGAAGGCGCGTGCGCGTGCGGTGCGTGCCGAGCGCATTGCGGCGTGGAGAGACATCGCGCGTCGCATCGCACACGAGATCAAAAACCCGCTGACGCCGATCAAGATGTCGATCGAGACGATTCGAAAGACCTATGCGCGGCAGCATCCCGACTTCGCCGAGATCTTCGAGGAGTCGACGCGCACGGTGCTCGAGGAGGTCGAGCGCATGGAGAAGATCGTCACCGAGTTCTCACGCTTTGCGCGCCTGCCAAGGCCCAACGCATCGATGATCCAAGTCGTCGACATCGCGGTGCATGTCGTTCAACTGCACGAGCTTCCGCAGCGCGGCGCGACGAACCCCGAGCTTCGCGTGAAGCTGGAGATCGACCCTTTGCTCGCCGAAGCGCCGCGCCTTGTGCGCGCAGACCGAGAGCAGATCACGCAGGTGCTGGTGAACCTCGTGCAGAACGCGCTCGATGCAGCGACCTCGAAACAAGGCGAGCAGGGCAGGGTGCTCATGCGTGTGCTCGGCGGAGAAGCGGGCGGCGTGGTGATCGAGGTGCACGACAACGGGCCGGGCCTCCCGCCCGATGAGCGCGCGCGCATCTTCGAGCCCTACTACACGACCAAGGCGCATGGGACGGGGCTGGGGTTGCCTATCTGTGATCGGATCGTGAGCGATCATGGTGGGACGATCAGCGTCGATGACAGTGTGGTGCTGAAGGGCGCGCGCTTTGCGGTGTCGCTGTCGAGAGAGGGCCCGCTCGACGAGGCGGATGCGTCGCAGACTGTGTAGCTGCGGCGCTTTGCGCCGCGGGTTAGGGGCCGCTTCGCTTCCCCTAACAACCCCTTCCGCTGGGAGATTCGTCGCTGCGCTCCTCACTCCACACGCGGGATCTCTCGGGGCTTTGCCCCTGCCGATGGGCACCCCTTCCGGGCTCTTCGCCGTTGGCGAAGTCGCGCTTCTTTGGGTGCTTGTTCGGGTTTTGGTTTTGTGTGTTGGCGTTGATTTTGGGCTCTTCGCCGTTGGCGAAGTCGCGCTTTGGAGCTCGCTTCGCTTGCTCAAAAAGTACAGGGACCTGTACCTAAAAGTACGGGACCTGTACTTCCGCGTACGGGTCCCTGTACTCGTGTTCATCGCTTCGCAGCGAGCTTGAGCGCGGCTTCGACCGGCATCTCGACGACGGCGATCCACTTGCCTTTGACGCGCTTCACACGGACATCGGCTTGGAGCGAGGTGAGTGTCTTTTGCACGGCGAGGCGCGTGCTGTGCGCCTCTTTCTCACCGGGCACTTTCTTCTTCCTCTCGACGGGCAACGCAGCACGCGCAGCCTGATCAATCTCCTCCGCGGTCATCTCCGAGATGGGCTTGCCCGCGATGTTCGCGTCCTGCCGCGCGAGGCTCTCCGCGTCGTCATCCTCCTCGGTTGCCTGCACAAAGCGAATGAGCGCATGCGACTTCTCCGAGCCGAGCAGGGCGGCCGTGCGACGCGTGTAGTGCTGCGGCAGCTTGAGCAGCAGAAATGCCGTCGTGCGCGAGAAGCCCGTGAGCGGGATGACCTCATCAAAGCTCGCGTACCCCATCGCCGAATAGATCTCTTTGCGACGCAAGATCGTGAGGTGACCCGCGATATCAAAGAACGACTCCGCGATGCTCCGCTGGCTCTGCGCAATCGCCTCCAAGGCATCGCTGCCCGTCTGCTTATGCGCTGCAATCGCGTTCTCCACCGTGCGCACGATGAGCGGCGAGAGCCTCTTGGTCTTCAGGTTCAGCGCCGTCTTCGTCTTCGTGGAGGTTGCCTTCTTCGTCATGCGAAAAAGCTCGGTGGATGCGGGCTTTGAGTCAAGAGCGAAGTCGTCGTGGTGTGAACGTGAGGAGCGATGGCCGAGACCTCTCGCGCATGCGCTCGTACGCCATCGCCGATGGCAACCACACAGCCGCGCCCATCGCCTCGCTGACCACCACCTACGAGTACACCGGCTACGAGCGCACACGCGAGTCGGTCACGGCGGGCGACACGCTCCAGCTGCGCCGCACGTACCACTACGACCCCTTCGGTCGCCTGCATCAACTCGACGAGCTCGAAGGCACGGCCACGCGGACGACGAACATCCTCTACGACGCGAACGGCAACATGCTCTCGCGCTCGGATGCGGATGACGCCTCGGCCTCGGAGTACTTCGACTACGACCCGTGGGACCACATGACCGCGATGCACGAGGGCGCGGCTGCAGCGCCTCCTGTGGCTCGCTACGAGTACGACCCGTCGGGCATGCGCATTCGCGAACTCGGCACCTCACGCGGCGACGTCGAGGCGTTCTACGCGGATGGCGCGCTGCTTGAAGAGCGCACGCCGCTTGGCGCGCTGGTCTCGCACTACCACGAGGGGCCGCTCGGCACGCTTCGCTTCGATGGGGGCGATGGTGAAGTGTCCTATTTCCATATGGACGCGTCGGGAAGCACCATGGCGCTCACGGGCGCTGCGGGCGCCACGAACCAGACGACGACGCTCGACCCCTGGGGTGCGGTCGAATCGCAGACGGGCACGTCGGGCAACCGCGAGCTCTTCACGGGGCACCGCACCGATTCAGAGACGGGCCTCGTCTACATGGGCGCGCGTTACTACGACCCGGCGCTCGGCCAGTTCACGACGGCTGACTCCTACCTCGGCGAGCCCTCGGAGCCGGGGAGCATGCAACGGTACATGTACGCGAATGCGAACCCGGGCAGGTATTGGGACCCGGATGGGCACCTGGCCGACGAGCTCGCGTCGGGCACCTCGATGAGCTGGGGTGAGTACTCAGCCACGGATGGTGGCAACAGCAACGCGGCGTATCAGCCGCTTCAGACCGAGTCGGTGGTGGGCGCGGATGTCACTGGTTACCGAGCTGCGCTGACGTCGCAGATCAACAGTGGCGCGCGCGACATGATCGCCGTCGCGTCGAAGGAGATTCGTGGGCTCGATTGGAATCGGGCGTTGTGGTCGCTTGCTGAGGGAGCGGCCGTTGGGGCCGGGGTTGGTGCGGGCCTGGCGCTTGCCGCGGTGCTTGTCTGCATGGGCCCCATTGGATTCGCGCTGGCGGTTGTCGGCGCGACGACGCTGGTCGTCAACGTCATGGTTCCTGGTCTTGCTGCGAGCGCGTATCGCGCCTACGACGACTACCAGAACGCGGCCGCCTCGGGCTCCGACCATCCGCTCTTCCGCGCGATGGCAGTGACGCTCGGCCGCTCGACAGGCCTCACAGAAGGATACGAAGCGCTCACAGGTCGCGACGCCGTTACGGATCGCGCGCTAACGATGGACGAGCGAGACGATCGGCTTGCGGAGAGCGCGAACTCCGTCGGCGGAGAACTCGGTGCGGGCGTCGGTGCATTCGCGGTTAGGCGCACCTTGGGCACGGGCTTCTGCTTCGTTGCCGGAACGCTCGTCGCGATGACGAGCACGGCCTACGCGCAGCCCATCGAGGATGTGCGCGTCGGTGACCGCGTTGAGGTCACATCCGAGCAAGAGTCCACGTGTTCGCACGAAGCGCGCGAAGACCAAGTGCGCGTCTCCTTCGTCTTCGCGAACGAACGCGCCTCGTGGGACACGGTCTACCTCGACAAGCTCGTCTCCCGCGATGAAGCCGAGTCCCTCGGCTACGAAGTGGGCGCGAGCGTTTGGGTCGACGGCACAGACTTCGGCGCCGCGGGCTGGGCGCAGGTGTCCGCAGTCGAGCCGGTGCATGTCGAAGCAGGCGCGGGCTGCGTCGTGTACGCGACCGTCGAGCATCAAAACGGCGAACTCGTTCGCGTTGACCTCAGCGACGGCAGCGAGGTGCTCGGCACTGCAGGGCATCGCTACTGGAGCGTGACGCGCGGCGGCTGGTTCGAGGCGCGCGAGCTACGTGAAGGAGAGGCGCTCCGCACGCCGAGTGGTGTGGTGCACGTCACGTCGTCTTTGGTGATCGATGCACTCGCGCCGGTGTTCAACATCGAGGTGGAGGGCGCGCATGAGTACTTCGTCGGGGAGGGCGAGGTGCTCGTGCACAATGGGATCGATTGTGGTCGGCAGGCCAGTGCAGCCGATGCTCTTGAGGAGGAGGTTGGGTATCCAGGAAGGAGCCCTGCTGAGGCAATGGGCGACGCGTACGAGACACGAACGACGCCGTCGGGTGACACGCTGTTCCTTCATCGCTCGCAAGGCGGCACCGGGCCGCGTCGTTGGCAGCGGCTTCCCCAGGCTCCGTCCTCGACGCGACTGCACGGCAACTCAGCCAATGCTCCGTACGCAGAACTCTACGTACGTACTGACAGCAACGGGCAGTTTCAGAAGTGGGGCATCTCTCAGAATGCTGCAACTCGCTACACACGGGCAGAACTTGCTCACGGTGAGGTTCGGGTCTTGCGTACTGGAACGCGCAGAGAAATGTTGGCGCTTGAGCGACGGCTCACTGGAAGTAGACCCGGCCCGCTGAACTTTGAGCGGTGGGCGGGCTTTCGGCGCCCAGGACACCCGAATTTCGACCCGAACTGGAGAACCCGATGAGCAGTTCAGCCTTCTTCCAAATGAGCGCGCACACGGGGGGCAACAAGGCCCATGCAGCCTTTGGCACAATGTATCGGGACCTGAACGGGTGCTTCTCGCAGCACGCATCAGGCACCTACGCGGAAGACGTGAGCATCATGGGATTCATGCTGTGCGCATCTGGCAACCTCCGCGATTTCGGTGGCGACGGGGTTGAGCGACTGAAGCGCCGCAAGAAGGAAAAGAGCATCGATGTGGACATTGTGATCCCCCAGCGCTGGTCCGACGCGACGCCGCGCGAGCGTGCGGAGCATCTTGCGCAGCGGGTCCGTGAGGGCGTGGAGTTGATGCTCAAGCGCTTGGCGCGCGACAAGGTCGTGGTGGACCTGGTGCTACTACGTGGTGACCTTGAGCGCGCGCTCGAAGCTTTTGTTGGGAACTACTGAGACACGGATGCCACCGAAGAAAATCCGGGTCGCACGCGAAGAGGGCTTCCACACCGATACGATCGGGCACCACCGCGACGGGCAGTTCATGGGCTTTGTCGTCGGGGCAGCGCGCGACCCTCTGTCGGGGGCTCCAGAGCTGAGTTGGTACGCTGTTCTCCATCTCTTCACCGAAGAGGGGCGACACATCCGCACGCAACACGCCACTGGCGAGATACCCGAAATGGAGCGTTGCCTTCGCGAAATGCTCGGCGAGTTGCACAGCGTCACGTACGGTGATGTGATGATCGAGCGATTCCGTTTGGTGATCGACGGGTACACGTTCGGCTTGGTGTCCAGGGAGTCGAAGCTTGAGCTGGTGCCGAATGGCCTGGTGTTTGGCGCGCCTTGGGACGGCTTCTACTCGACCTGACTCCCGTTTCGCCTCATGGCGTTTCCGCCAGAACCGAGCGCGAGATCGATTCCGCGAACCACTTTGGTGTTAACGGCCGATTCGACCTCGTACGCGACCACCAGTTTCTCGTCGTAGCACCACATTGCCGCGCTCACGTCGAAGAACGCGTCCGCGGTCGTCGTCGCCGCGCCGCTCTCTGAAAACATAATATTGCTACATGGTCGCAATGCGACCTCTCGCGCATGCGCTCGTACGCCATCGCCGATGGCAACCACACAGCCGCGCCCATCGCCTCGCTGACGACCACGTACGAGTACACCGGCTACGAGCGCACCCGCGAGTCGGTCACGGCGGGCGACACGCTCCAGCAGCGCCGCACGTACCACTACGACCCCTTCGGTCGCCTGCACCAACTCGACGAACTCGAAGGCACGGCCACGCGGACGACGAACATCCTCTACGACGCGAACGGCAACATGCTCTCGCGCTCGGATGCGGATGACGCCTCGGCCTCGGAGTACTTCGACTACGACCCGTGGGACCATATGACCGCGATGCACGAGGGCGCGGCTGCAGCGCCTCCTGTGGCTCGCTACGAGTACGACCCGTCGGGCATGCGCATTCGCGAGCTCGGCACCGCACGCGGCGACGTCGAGGCGTTCTACGCGGATGGCGCGCTGCTGGAAGAGCGTACGCCGCTGGGCGCGCTCGTCTCGCACTACCACGAGGGACCGCTCGGCACGCTTCGCTTTGATGGTGGCGATGGTGAAGTGTCATATTTCCACATGGACGCATCGGGCAGCACGATGGCGCTCACCGGCGCTGCGGGCGCCACGAACCAGACGACGACGCTCGACCCCTGGGGTGCGGTCGAATCGCAGACGGGCACATCGGGCAACCGCGAGCTCTTCACGGGGCACCGCACCGATTCAGAGACGGGCCTCGTCTACATGGGCGCGCGCTACTACGACCCTGCGCTCGGCCAGTTCACGACGGCTGACGCCTACCTGTTACCGGCCGATTTGACCTCGTACGCGCCCACCAATTTCTCGTCGTAGCGCCCGCACCACATTGCCGCGCTCACGTCGCAGAACGCGTCCGCGGTCGTCGTAGCCGTACGACAGAAACGAGGCTGCCCGAGAGGCCGCGTCGTGCGCCTTCGACGGCCAAGGGTGTCGCATGGATACGACCGAAATGGCCGCCGTTTGTCATAGAGCAATCGTATTGCAATCAGTCTGCAATGCCGCCCTCGGATGCTTGC
>JBILQT010000520.1:0-3507 GCA_044373065.1 Sandaracinaceae bacterium | reverse complement strand
GCGCGCATCGTGTCGACGAAGAGTTGGTAGGTGCGCTCGATCTCCGGATCGGTCGAGCTCAGCGTCTCGCCGAAGAAGCGTGCGTGCAGGCGCACGATGGCTGCGCGTATGGCCGTGGCACCTGCGGCATCGGGTGAACCATCCATCGCGAGCGGCATCGTCGTGAGCTCAACATCGGGGAAGAGCGAGCGCTGCGCGACGGGGAGCGAGAAGTCATAGGCAGTCGAACGACACGAGACTTCGTTCGCCATGCGAAGGCCCACTGCGGCCATCACACCGTTGGGATCGTGAAGGCGATCGGTGACGAGATCGGAGTCGATGCCTCCGTAGAGAATGTCGAAATCCGTCGTGAGTTGCTCGTTGCGATCCCAGCCTCGGTCCCAGTGAATTCCGGTGACTGCGTGGATCTTGCGGGAGAGCATCTCGGGCGTGAGGAAGCGTGCGGTGCCGACCTCGCCGAGCTCAATCGCGCGTGCGCCGCTCACATCACCGAAGACGTTTGAGGCGCGGTAGTAGGGGCTCAACATCAAGGCGACCACGAGCCTTCGGTAGTCTTGGTTGCTCGCCTCGAAGGCCTGCACGAGGTCGTTGAAGACGGCGTCTTGTGCGGCCCAGGCTGTGCGTTGTGCTTCGTAGTTTGGCGCCGAGGGATCGCGTGGATGCTCGATCGGTGCGCGGCCGATGAACGCGGTGTAGGTGAGCCGCGTGATCGCGAGCGGGAAGCGTGAGTCGCGCGCGATGCGTGCGGCGAGCCACGGAAGGCGACCGCCCTCGGGGTTGGCCGGCATGCGCTCCTCATCGAACCCTGGGTCAAAGACGTTCCCGTTGGGGCGACGATTTGGATAGAAGCGCTCTTGGTCGTAGACGTCGTATCCCGCGTACGCGCCTGCCATCGGGTCGAGCACTGCGTGACAGACAATGCACTGCGGGTCTTGGCGAACGGGGTAGTCGTAGCCATTCGCAGCTTCGGGATCGATTGGCCGATCGGCGACGGTGAGGATGTCGGTCGCGAGGAAGGTGCGAAGGAGCCACCAGACGCGATGACGGTTGAGGTTCGTCGGTGTGGTGCCGAAGCGATTGAGCACCATCGGCGAGCTCAAGATGCCCGCGTGCTGCCAGGGAATCGTCTCGCCATCGCGGGTGAACGAGAGGCGCCCCTCGCGCCAATCGCTCGCGTTGGTCGGATCCGTGAAGGGGATCGTGACGCGGTAGATCGCGGCCGAGTCGGGGTTGTAGACCGAGTAGTTCGCCGTGAGGATCTCGGAGAAGGGCCTTCCCTCGCGAACGATGTGCGCGATGAGCTGGAGCGGCTCGGCTGTCACCGCACGTGAGATGCGTGCGCGCGCAGCATCATCGGCGCCCATGTAGGCCGCATCGTGGGCCGCAGGGAAGTCATCCTCGTTGAGCGTCTGAAGGGAGCGACCTGTGTAGCTGTTGAACTGATCGGTCAGCAGCACGTCGTTCCAGACTTCCATCAGGCGCGTGTCGAATGCGGGCTCCGCCATCATCGCGAGGAGAGCGCGTTCCAGCGCGGGCTCTCCGCCGCTCTGCACGGCTTCGACTTCCGCAGTCGTGGGCAGGCGTCCAACAAGATCGAGGGCGCTCTTGCGGAGTGTCTCGACGGGCGTGAGCACATCGACTTCGGCGAATGCGGAATCGCTCGAGGGGCATGTGCGCGCATCGCCTTCTTCGCGGAGCCGCGTGAGGAATGCCTGGAACTCGCGGTACTGCGCGCTCGACGGATCGAGCACGTTGCCGCCTCCATGCGCGACGCGACCGGAGGGCTTTGCGAGCAGGAGCGGCACGCCTTCGTACTCGTATCCAGCGAGCTCGCGCACCGCGGCGAGATTCAGATCGACGAAGCCCGGATACGAAGCTGGGACAAGGCGAAAGCGCGCCTCAGCCTGGTACGCCGCGCCGCCGGGCTGATGGCAAGAGATGCACGTGGAGCCGAGCACGGGCTGCCAGGCTTGCTCCACGAAGGCGTCGCGAATCGTGGTGCATTCGCCGTTGCCGTTGGGGCCGTTGTCACACGAGGTGAGACCGAGGGCGGCTCCTGCGAGCGAGAGTGCGAGCGTCAGGCGTCGATAGTTCGGCATGAAACCTCCGAGACTTGGAGGCTATCGAGAACGACGGCGCCGCTGTGCAGAAATCAGCGCTGAATGCCCGGAGTGCGCAACGTTCGTACGCGCCCTTGAGGCGCTCTCCTCACTCGCAGTTGCAGGCCCCGAGGCGCGCTTCCATGCCCTGCTGACGCGCGCGCGCATCCTCGCAAAGGAACTGCGTTGCCTCGTCGTGGTCGTCTTCATCCGCGATGTTGCAGATGCGGTTCGCGAGGTCAGATACGCGGCTTCGGCGCATGCACATGGTGGGGCACTCGGCGGGGTCCATCGCGCCGCCCTCGGAATCGCCGACGAGGCGCACGACATCATCGTGATGCCCGCGCGCGAGCAATGCGGAGTCTTCGCGTGCCCGGTCCTCACGAGAAATCTCCGCCATACTGCCGCCGCATGCAGAAGCCCCGAGTGCGAGTGAGAGAGCGAACAGTGAGCTTGCGATCAAGTGGCTTTTGCGCATGGATTCCTCGGCGAAGCATCCTACATGCTCCGCTTCTCGCGTGCGTAGTTGCTGGCTGCCCAGAGCCCTCAACGCCCTCGACGTCGCAGCAAGCACAGGCCGTGATGCAGCCCACATCGAGCACCCCCGGGGCGCCCGCGGAACCAGCGCAACGTCGCGCGCAGGCGGACTCCGAGGTGCGTGCCGGCACGCTCAACATTCGGTGGTTCCCGGACGGAGATGCCGAGGGACCGGGCGCGCGCACCACCGATGTGGACTCGCTGGCGATTCATATCGCGAGCCTCGACGTGGATGTACTCGCGGTGCAGGAACTCTTGCTTCATGAGCGTGGTGAGCGCGCCATGGCGCGTCTGCGAGAGCGGCTCGATTCGATCACGCACGGACAGTGGGAGGTGCTGCTCGATGAGTGCCCGCGTGATGAGGGACGTCAGCATGTCGGCATCCTCTACAACGCGACGAAGGCGGAGCTTTTAGGCACCACGCAGGTCGATGCGCTGAGTGGCAACGAGCGCGGCAGTGGATGCGACGGGCACATGCGCCCTGGCCTTGCGGCGGCGCTTCGCTTTCGCACCGGAGTCGATGCCTGGTTCGTCTCGGTGCACTTCGACAGTGGTCGCGATGACCGCGCGTTTGAGCGACGCGGTCGCGCGTTTGAATCCTTCCCTGCGCTCTACGACTCGCTTCGCGGTGTCTATGATGACCACGACATCGTCGTCTTGGGCGACATGAACACGATGGGGAGTGATCGTGGTGTGAGCAACCAAGATGAGCTTCGCGGGGTCGAGGCGATGCTTGATCGTGCGCGTTACCGAAGGCTCTGGCTTGAGCCTGGCTGCACCGAGATTTCAGGCGGTCGTGCGTCGATGCTCGACCACGTTGTGGTGTCGGGCGCGATGAGTGAGGTGGCGCCCTCGATGCGCGCGCGGGTGG
>JBILQT010000519.1:0-3509 GCA_044373065.1 Sandaracinaceae bacterium | reverse complement strand
CCCTCTGCCGAATCTCAACGAGGCAAGCGAGGGGACTTTGCTGCTTCGCGCGCGCCGCGCGGTGGACCCAGCGACCGCCCTTGCACTCACGAACGAGCATCAGACGCTCTTCCCCACGGGCCGTCTCAGTGAAGAGCGCGAGCGCATTGCGATCGATGCGCTGCTGCAACTCGAGCGTCGTGCCGAGGCCCGTCAACGCGCCGAGCGCTTTCTTGCACGGTGGCCCGCCTCGCCGCATCGAAGCGCGGTCGAGCAAGCGCTTGGAGGGTCGCGATGAGCTTGAAGCTCATGCGCATGTTCTCGCTGGCCGTCAGCGTTCTCCTGGCAGCGTGTCCTGCCGATCCGATCGACATCGGCGCGCGCGACGGAGGGACGGAGGCTGGCACCTCGGACCCGGTCACAGGCCGCGATGAGTGTGGCAACGGCCAAGATGATGATCGCGACGGAACGATCGACGATGGTTGTGCATGCGGCGCGAACGAGTCGCAGGCGTGCTTCTCCGGCGAGTATCCCGGTCGTCGCGTGGGCGCGTGCCGTGATGGCGTTCAGCGTTGTGCCACCTCGGAGTTTGGTGTCTGGAGCGCCTACCCGTGCATGGGAGAAATCCTCCCAAGCCCCGAGCTCTGTGATGGCATCGACAACGACTGCGATGGAGCGACCGATGAAGACTGTGAGTGCACCGAGGGGGCCGAGCGTCTCTGTGGTGCGGAGTTCGCGACCGCGCCTTGCACGCCCGGTGTGCAGCGCTGTCGTGCGGGTGTTTGGAGCGCCTGCTTGGGCGCCATCGTTCCAGGGTCGGATGTCTGTGGCGATGCGGTGGACAACGATTGCGACGGCACAGTCAACGAGGGGTGCATGTGCATCTCGGAGACGGAACGCTGCGGCGACGGAGTCGACAACGACTGCGATGGGGAGACCGACGAAGTCGCATGCGGGAGCGCGGATCCGAATCCTCGATTGAGCGATCTGATGCCCGGTGGAGCGCGCGACCTCGGCGCGTTCTCTTGTACCGAGTACGCCGGAAGCCCACGCGGTTGCTTCACAGTCGCCGACTACAGCGGCTTCACTTACGACGCGCGACACCAGCGGATGGTGCTCATGGGCGGCGGGCCCGCTGCGACGTCGAGCACCTCGGTCTTCGCACTCGACATGTCCGGGGATCTCACATGGCGCGAGATTGTGACGACCACGCCCTTTGCCGACATGACGTTGAGCAATCTCGACGCGGAGGGCGCTCGTTGGCGCTCCACAGGTCACCCGGTCGCACGACCCACGTACGACTATCTGAACTACGTCCCAGCGCTTGATTCCTTCGTCGTGATGGATCCAAGCGAAGTCATTCTTTACGGGAATGACTATGTCGGCCTGCCAGACGCCATCCCCTCGGATCTGCATCACTTCAATGCGAGCACACGGGCCTGGAGCGGGTACCCAACACCCTCACGCTGGCCGCCCTATGGCGCATCTGCACTCGACCCATCTGGCCTGCTCATCTACCTCACGCGCTATGGGCTTTGGACGTACGACCCGCACACGCACCAAGTGGTGGCTGTCGATGAGACGACGCGCGAGCTCTCCTACGCGCAGAACCTCGTCTACGCGCCCAATGTCGGCCTGTATTTCCATATGAGAAGTGATGGCGTGGTGGACAGCCTGCGCTTCGACGTTTCACGTCCCGGCGAGAGCCAAATCACGCGCGTGCCCACCAACGGCCCGACGCCGCCCGTCACAGACGTGCTGACGCGCCCTGACGTCAGCGAGACGGGCTGGGATTACGACACCCGCCGCGGACGTATCTGCGGCGGAATGCACGACGCGCTCTTCTACTGCTTTGATCCCCTCATGAGCCGATGGACAACCCATCCCATCACGCTCGCTGGGTCCACCGCAGACTTGAGCCGCATTCACTTTCACGCCTGCCAGTACGACCCGGTCAACGACGTGTTTGTGTTCTTCAGTTCCCGCAACTTGTTCCCCCACACGATTGTGTGGCGGCCGAGCTAATTCGTACGTTCCGTTCGGGAAACGCAGGCGTCGTCGGACATCTGTCTGCATGACGTTGATACGAAGTGTGCTCGCGGTGTCGGTGGTGCTTGTCTCCGGATGCGACGAGGTCGCGTTGCGCGCGGATGCCGGTGCGGACGCGATGCCATCCAGCGATACAAGCGTGACCGCGGATGCCCGCGTGCCGTCGGATGCGTCTGCTGATGCCCCGCGATCCGCGCTGATCAATCCGCGCCTTGCAGACCTCCGCGACGGAGAGGCGCGCGATCTCGGCGCCTTCATCTGCACGGACCCGCCGGGCACCTATCGAAGCTGCGTCACCGTGACGGATTACAGCGGCTTCGCCTACGACTCCACGCATCACCAGATGCTGATGTACGGAGGCGGTCACGCGGCCACCTCAAGCACAGCCATGTGGTCCCTGGATCTCTCGGGCGATCTGGTCTGGCGTGAGGCCGTCCCCTCTACGCCCATCGCAGAGATGACACTGTCCAATTTGGACGCACGGCGAGGTCGCTGGATCTCCACGGGCCATCCGCTCCAAGTGCACACGTACGACTACCTCACCTACGTTCCAGCGCGGGACGAGCTCGTGCTGATGCAGGGCAATGAGGTCGCGCTCTTCACCATGGGGTACCCGAGCGACTTCCCGAGCATGTGCGGCGCAGAAGACGTGCATCACTACGCGCCCTCGACGCGCACGTGGACGGGACATCCCGTGGGCCCGCGCTGGGCGGTCTATGGAGCGTCCTCTCTCGACCCGTCGGGGCTCATTCTCTACATGTCTCGATATGGTCTTTGGACGTATGACCCTGAGACATCTGCCGTCGAACATCCACTCGATGCCGTCGATGGATCCCTCGGAATCGCTCAGATTTTGGTCTATGCCGAGAATGCGGGCGCGCACTTTCACCTGCGGAGCGACGGCGTTGTGCACCGACTCAACTACGTGAGCGCAGCGCCCTCCACGAGCACCGTGACGCGACTTGCCACCTCAGGCCCCACGCCTCCCATTGCCATCGACGTACTGGTGAACCCAGACGCCTCGGAGACGGGCTGGGCCTACGACAGCAGGCGGGGTCGCATCTGCGACGGTCTCCATCTCGGATTCATGTACTGTTTGAATACGATGACAAACCTATGGACATCGTATCGCATCGAGAGCGGCCCTGAGGTCAACCTTGAGCGCATCGCATTCCATGCGCTCCAATACGACCCGATCAACGACGCGTTCATCTTCCTGACTGCGCGCACGCTTTCGTTGCCGATGCACACGGTCGCATGGCGTCCTCCCTCCTGACCTCACACGCATCTCACCTTTACGAAGCTCTAACAACAGAGCCGGTGGACTCGCATCAGACTCGGTGAATGCGAACCCGAACCCCCTCTCGTTTCCATGCGTTCATGCCCCGCAAATCGATGCTGCTTGTGCTGGCTCTCGGACAAGCGATGGCCGCATGCGGTGGTGAAGCCGCGCTTCGCGACGTGGCGGTCGAGGCCACAAG
>JBILQT010000172.1:0-15518 GCA_044373065.1 Sandaracinaceae bacterium | reverse complement strand
TCTTCGTCACATCGGCGAGCGAGACTCTCGCAATCTTGAGCGCCGCTTGGTTGCGCGTATCGAAGGGCTCGTCCTCGCCCGCATCGTTCTGCCGCTCACCGACGAGGTCACGCGAGACGAACTCGCCCGAGGCGCTCTGATAGGTCGTGTGCTCGATCTCGCCGAGGATCATCCCCTGGTGCACGAGCTTACGGAAAGGCTCGGGCTGCGAGACGAAGCCGGCGTCGTAGAGGACCTTGTGCCAGAAGCGCGCGTAGAGGAGGTGCAGCACCGCGTGCTCGGCGCCACCGACGTAGAGATCGACGGGGAGCCATGCATCGGCGAGCGCGCGATCGAAGGCCGCCTCGGGGTTCGAGGGGTCCATGAAGCGCAGGTAGTACCAACACGAACCGGCCCACTGCGGCATCGTGTTCGTCTCACGCGCAAACCACTTGCCGTCCTTCTGAAAGAAGCGCCAATCGAGTGCGCGCGCGAGCGGGCCAGCAGGGTCTTCGCCAGGCTTGTAGTCATCGAGCGCAGGCAAGCGAAGCGGCAGCTCCGACTCTTCAAGCGGGATCGGTTGGTCGTAGCGAATCGTGCACTTCGCTCCCGTGCGCGGATCCGAATTCGGGTCTTCAAGCTCAAGCGGGAAGTAGATGGGGAAGGGCTCTCCCCAGTAGCGCTGACGCGAGAAGATCCAGTCGCGAAGCTTGTACTCGACGCGCTTCTTGCCGCGGCCCTCTGCTTCGAGCTCTGCGATGATCGCGTCCTTGAACGCATCGGTCGTGAGGCCATCGAACTTGCCTGAGTTGACCGCGATGCCGTTCTCCGTGAACGCGACTTCAAGCGGTGCGCTCGCCTCGGATGCGTCCTTCGCGACGACGCGAAGAATCGGCAGCGAGAACTTCGATGCGAACTCGAAATCGCGCTCGTCGTGACCCGGCACGGCCATGATCGCGCCCGTGCCGTAGCCGCCGAGCACGTAGTCCGCGATCCAGATCGGGACGCGCGCGCCGTTGACGGGATTGATGCAATAAGACCCGGTGAAAACTCCCGTCTTCTCCTTGCCCTCGCGACGGTCGCGCTCGCTGCGATTCTTCGACTTCGTGACGTAGGCGTTCACCTCATCCGAGCGATCGGCGGTGGTGATCCCCGCGACGAGGTTGTGCTCTGGCGCGATGACGATGAAGGTCGCACCAAAGAGCGTGTCGGGGCGCGTGGTGAAGACCTCGAGATGCGCGCCTGCCATCGAGCCAAGCTCGTGAAGGCCTTCGACCGCGAAGCGAACTTCGGCACCGATGCTGCGACCGATCCACTCGGCCTGCATGACGCGCGTGCCCTCGGGCCACTCACAGAGCGAGAGGTCTTCGAGCAAGCGGTCGGCGTACGCGGTGATGCGGAGCATCCACTGACGAAGCGGCGTGCGAATGACGGGGTGATTGCCGCGCTCGCTCTTTCCGTCTTTGACCTCTTCGTTCGCGAGCACCGTTCCAAGGGCCGCGCACCAGTTCACCGGCGCCTCGGATTGGAAGGCGAGCCCACGCTTGAACATCTGCAGGAAGATCCACTGCGTCCACTTCACGTAGGCCGGGTCGGTCGTGTCGACCTCCCGTTTCCAATCATATGACAATCCTAGCGATTTGATCTGCGCGCGGAACGTGTCGATGTTCTTCTTCGTCGTGATCGAAGGATGTGTGCCCGTCTGAATCGCGTACTGCTCGGCGGGAAGACCAAACGCATCCCAGCCCATCGGATGCAGCACCTGCACACCGCGGCTGCGCTGAAAGCGCGCGAAGATGTCGGTCGCCGTGTAGCCCTCGGGGTGCCCAACGTGCAGGCCCGCGCCCGAGGGATAGGGGAACATGTCGAGGATGTAGGCCTTCTCGGCCTTGGGATTCTTGAGGATATCCGGCGTCGCGAAGGTGTCGTCCTTCTCCCAGAAGGCTTGCCACTTGGGCTCAATTTCGGAGGGCGTGTAGCGCTCGCGCTCCGGCTTCGATTCAGGCTTCGTCTCGTTCGACATAGCCGGCGTTATAGCGTCATCACTCGGGCTGCGGACACGAGAAGCGAACGCTTCGAATCGCGCCAAGCGGATGCTCTTCGCTCGCGCTCGAGGCCATCACAAGGAGCGCATCACGCGCCTCACAGCGCGCATCGGCGTAGTCGAAGGTTGTGCCGTGTTGATAGACCTGATGCTCGGGCCCCTCGCCTTCGAGCGTCGTTGGATTGTGCCTTCGCACCGCGACAATGCGCTCTCCTCGCGAGTGCGTACGCGGCGCAAAGATCGTGAGTGCATCGGCGCATGAGACGGCAAACGACTCGCCCGCGGCATTCGCGTGAACGCCTTCTTTCGCGGCCGAATCCTCAGCGAGGTGGCGCACGTAGAGATGCGGCCGCGTGCCTTCGGGGCGCCTGTCACGAAAGACGAGCACGGGCTCTCCCTGCGCACCGACCCGCAGGGAAGGGTGCGCGCTGTCGTAGGCAAGCTCTTCGAGCTCACGCGCACGTGGAAGCGGTGAGGCAAGCGAGGTCACACGCTGGCTCATCAACGCGCCTTCGAGATCTCCCTCGTTGTTCGGCCAGGTCTCGGGCCAGACGACGAGAAACGCATCGCCATCCGTCATCATCGCGGGCTCACCCGAGGGCAACCCTCCGCGCGAGAGACGCGTTCGCTCGCTCATCGTCCCGTCGGCGTTGCGGATCACCATGCTCAACACGGAACTGCCTGTGCGGCCTTCGTTCCATGCGAGCGCGAGGGCACCGTTGCGCTCTGCGATGGCGACCCCACGGCCATCGGGTCCGACGTCTTCGACGCGGAAGAGAACACGCTCGCCCTCATACACCGCGACGTGTCCGTGCACATCGCGCGCATCGTTGCCGCGACGTGAGCACGCGAGGAAATCACCTGCGTGCGCAAGGCCTCCCGCGCACGCCTCACCGATGCGACGCGGCGTGCTTCCCGCCTCCAACGCGACCACAAAGAGCCCCGCGTCTTCGGAGTAGGCGACGCGATCGGAGAGGAGCGCGATGTCGTGCGGGTCTGTCCCCACGAGCGTGGTGATCTCCTGCTCGTGCGTGAGCTCGCAGTGGTCTTCGAGGATGCGCCTCTGATGCGTGCACCCAAGCGGGAGGACGGCCAGCGCGAGCGCGCAATGAAGCGAAGCGCGAAGTCGCACGTCTATCCCGGGTGTTGGCTTGCTGTGACGCATCGGCCGCACGACACACGAAGCGAAGAGGCGAAGCAAGCGCTTCGCGCGTTGGCGAGCGAGACCACCGGCACACGAGTTGCGTAGACTCTCAAACGAAACGCGAAATCGAGCGCAGAATGCGGCGTAGACGATAAAGCGTGAACTGGAGGCGAAGATGACCCTGCGAACGTTGGTTGGCACTCGAGGTTGGACGGCGGCACTGGCGGTCGGTGCGCTGGTCCTCGGAGGTTGCGGCGCAGGTCGCTACCGCGCGCGCACGGGCTACCGCGCTCAGACAACGGTCTATCAGCAGCAGGGTTACGTGCAGCAGGGCTACGTGCAGCAAGCACCTCCGCCTCCGCGTCAGACGTACATGTCCCCGCAGCCCTACGCTGGTGCGCAGTGGGTCGAGGGCCACTGGGAGTGGAACGGCGCGCAGTACATGTGGGTCGACGGTTACTGGACCGAGGGCCGCGCGGGCTACGTCTACGCGCAGCCTCGTTGGGAGCAGCGCGGAGGCGGTCATGTCTACGTGGAGGGCGGTTGGCAGGGCGGAGGCACGGTCTACGTGCAGCCGCAACCACAGCCCTACCGTCAGCCGCCGCCGAGCTACGGCGGGACGGTTGTCGTGCGCCCGAGCGGCCCCAGCGCAGGCGGAACCGTCGTCGTCCAGCCGAACTACGGAGGCGGCGGAGGCGGCGGAGGTGCGGTCGTTGTTCAGCCAAGCGCGCCTGCAGGCCGCGTCGTCGTCCAGCCCTCTGCCCCGTCCGCACCCGCAGGTCGCGTCGTCGTGCAACCTTCGGGGGGAAGCGTCGTTGTTCAGCCACGCGGAGCCGCAGGTGGGGCCTTCCGCGGTTCGGGCACCGTCATCGTCCGCTAACGCGAACCGAAGAGGCGGTCGAAGGTAATCGCGGCCGCCGCCCGCACCGAGAGGTGGTTGTACGCATCCACCCCGGCGATGGGTTCAATCACCACATCTGCTTTCGCAATCACGTCTGCATGGAGGCCGTGCGCAGTCCCGAAAAGGATCAGCGACGGCCTCGTTGCTTGGGCGAGTTGCTCACGTGCCGCGGCGTAGCTGATGATCTCGCGACCGACAGGACGCGCTTCGGTGACGACCCACATGGGCATTTGACCCGTGGCCATTTCGATATGACGCGAGGCCGCCTCGAGGCTCGCGACGGCGTGCGTGCGTGAGAGCGCTTCGCTCCGCTCCGGGACGCGACGAATGCCCGCCCCCGTGCGCCAATGCTCAAGAATGCGCTCCGTGACGACGCGCTGCGCATCGATGGGCGAGATGACGAAGTAGCCCGCAAGGCCATACGTGCGTGCGGAACGCGCGAGGTCATGCACGTCGACATTCGTCACGGCACTCGTCATCACGCTGCCATCGCGCGCGCGCACTGGATGATGAACAAGCGCGGCGTACACAGGCGCAGCCATCACGACTCCTCTGTGGCCTTCAGTGCCGCGGCCTTCAGCGAGGCCAAGAACGCCTTGTCGTGCTTGCTCAGCTCGACCGTCTCGAGCAGCTCTGGGCGGCGCTCCAAGGTGCGGCGCAGCGACTCATTGCGACGCCACCGCGCGATCAGCGCATGGTTGCCTGAGGAGAGCACTTCCGGCACGCCCTCGCCGCGATACTCGGCAGGCCGCGTGTAGTGCGGATGCTCGAGCAAGCCCGTCGCATGCGACTCCTCGATGATCGACCCCGGATTGCCAAGCACACCCGGGATGAGCCGTGCGACCGCTTCGATGATCACCATCGCCGCAACCTCGCCGCCCATCAGCACGTAGTCGCCGATCGAGATCTCGCGATCGACTCGCTTCACCGCGCGCTCATCCAGGCCCTCGTAGCGACCGCACACGAACGTGATCGCGGGCAAAGTCGAGAGCTCTTGGGCGATGGCCTGCGTGAAGCGCTCGCCCTGTGCGCTCATCAAGATGCGCAGCGGACGGGCCTCGTTGCGCTCGGCGTAGGCAGCGTCGATGTGCTCCATCGCATCCACGATTGGATGCGGCATCATCACCATTCCACTACCGCCGCCGTAGGGCGTGTCATCGACCGTGCGGTGCTTGTCCGTCGTGAAATCACGCGGGGTTGTCGCTTCGACCGCGATCTGAGCCTTCGTAATCGCCTTGTGAACGATGCCATTCGTCGTGAACGAGCCGAAGAGCTCCGGCAGCACGGTGACGAGGTGGAACTTCATTCTTTGACGGGCTCGAGGTCCTCGAGATGCGCGACGTGGACGATGCGGTCGGTGATTGCGACTTCGACGACGTAGGGCTCGGAGACGGGCACTTCGAAGACACCGTCGAGCGTGGGGACGACGAGGCAGCTTGCGGTCGGGTAGTGCCGCACGTCTGTGACGCTGCCGATCTTCTGACCGGCTGCATGCACCTCGAGGCCAACGAGATCGCCGACGTAGACCTCGTCGTCGCTGAGCTCGGGGAGCTCTGCGCGCGGGACGAGAATCTCCCGCCCAGCAAGCTTCTCTGCCGCGTTGCGGTCGGGGATGCCGTCGAGTGTGATGAGGACGACGCCCGTGGATGCGCGCGCACGCAGCACCTTCAGCGTGATGTCATCCGCAGCCTCGCGACCGAGGCTTCCCTGCGAGTTCTGTTCGCGAACTCGAAAAAGCAAAGTCGCCCCCGGCCAGCGAAACTCGGAGGCTTCGTTGTAGAGGACGACTTTGATTTCGCCGCGAATGCCATGGGGTTGGGCAACGCCCATGGCCACGAGCTGATCAGCTGTCTGCACGTTCACTCGAGGATGTCGAGGACTGCGCGCTTGCGCATCCGTGCGGAGGTGGCCGAGAGAAGGGCACGCATCGCGCGCGCCGTTCGGCCGTCTTTGCCGATCACTTTGCCGAGATCGCTCTCAGCGACGGTGAGCTCGATGACTGTTGCATCATCGCCGTCCACCGCCTCGACTTCCACATCATCGGGATCGTCGACGAGGCTCGTTGCCATGAAGCGAACGAGCTCTTTCAAATCGTCGATGTCGTTCACGACGCTGCCGCAACTCGGCGATAGCTGTTGAGAACGTGGCGAACGCGGAGCGAGGGCTGCGCGCCGACCGAGAGCCAGTGATCCACGCGATCGAGCGAGATCTTGTTCTCTTTGATGTCCTTCGACGGGTGGTACGTGCCGACCTGCTCGAGGAAGCGACCGTCGCGCGGGTTCTCCGAGTGCGTGACGACCATGTGGTAGTACGGAAGCTTCTTCGTGCCGAACCGTGCGAGGCGAATCGTGACCATTGTGTCGATGTCCTTCAGTGACGTTGCGGATGGACCGCTCAGAAAAAAGCGCATTGTCATGCGCGCTGTTGGCCTGCCAGGCGGACCAACCAAATCGGTTCACTTGCGGTGAACTGGCCTGCTTTTGGAGGAGCTGGCCGGAAAGGCGGCGGAAGGTAGCGAAGGGGTTCGTGAGCGTCAAGGAGCAGCAGGCTTGCGCGAGGGCCTTCCTACCCGCGCATCGTGCGGCTTGCTAGAGGTGCCTTATGACATCGCCCATGGCCTTCGCTCGTTCTGTCTCGATGAAAGCTCGCCTCTGGCCCCAGGGTTTCGTCGCTGCGGCATGCGTATTGGGTGCATCGGTCCTGGGTGGCGCCTCGTGCTCGGGCAACAGTGGTCATACAGAAACACCCCCGGTGACGCCGGCCGAGATTGAACACGCGCAGCTGGGCACGCCCGATCTGCGCCTTCTCGTGCTGACCGATCTGAAGGGCTATTTGGAGCCTTGTGGATGCACTTCGCGGCCGCTTGGGGGCATCGATCGCATGGCCGCGCAGGTGGCTTCGCTTCGCGCGGAGGGCATCCCGACGGTGATGGTCGGTGCGGGCGATCTCTTCTTCGATGCACCGCAAGGTCATGGCTCCGAGCGCGCGGGGGCCGAGACGCAGGAGATTTGGAAGGCCGAGACGCTTGTGCAGATCTTGGATGGCATGGGCATGGCCGCGGCGGTGCCAGGCGGGCTCGATCTGCGCTTTGGTGCTTCGACGTTTGCTGACCTTGATCAGCGCGCGACCTTTCCGCTCCTGGCGAGCGGCGTCTCCGTCGACGTCCCGAACGCAGACGATGCGGGCTTGGCCGATGCGGGCGTGGATGCAGGCTCGGCGACGCATCCGCTCGCGTTGCCCGGGCACATCATCGTGCAGGCCGGTGCGCTCCACGTCGGCATCTTTGGTGTGACGGACATGATTGCGGGGGCAGGCGTGGCCGAGGGTGTGACGGCGCCGGATGACCTTGAGGCGCAGGCGCGTACGGCGGCGGCAGCGCTGCGTGCGGAGGGTGCTGACGTTGTGATCGCGCTTGTGCGCGGACCGCGTCGTACCGTGCGTCGCATTGCCTCGCGGGTGGAGACGATCGACTTCGTCGTCGAAGGTGGTCTCGACGAGGCTGAGGCGAATCCGCCTGCGGTCGTGGAGCACAGCGCGATCCTTCATGCGGGGCGGCAAGGGCAGGGCTTGCTTGTCGTGGATCTGCATCGTCGCTCGGAGACGAACACGGCAGGCTGGACGGACGTGAGCACCTGGACGCGCGAGGTGGAGCGCACGCACCTGACGGGGCAGATTGAGTCGCTCCGCGCGCGCATTGCTGAGTGGGAGCACGACACGAACGTGGCCGCCGCAGACCTCGCCGAGCAGCGCACGCGCCTGGCTGCGCTGGAGGCCGATGCAGCGCGTCTCACGCATGCGCCAACCGCACCTGGAAGCGCCTTTGAGGCGCGCCTTGTGGAGCTCGACCCGGATGCAGCGCGCGATGCGTCCACGCAGTCGATCATCAACGCGTACTCGCAGCGCGTGAACGAGCACAACCGCACGGCCTTCGCCTCTTGGTTGCCGGAGACGCCTGCGGAGGGGATGCCGCATTACGTCGGGTCAGACACCTGCGCGAGCTGCCACGCAACGGAGCACGCTTGGTGGCGTACGACGCCACACGGACGCGCGTACAATACGCTCGTGGACGTGCACAAAGAGTTCAACCTCTCCTGCGTCGGCTGCCATGTGACGGGCTACTTGCAGCCGGGTGGCGCGACCGTCTCGCATGTCGGACCGCTTCAGGATGTGGGCTGCGAGAACTGCCACGGGCCGGGCAGTGCGCACATTGCCTCGCCCTCGGAGGCGCTCGTGAATGTGCATCGCGCGGTGCCTGAATCGACCTGCCTTGGTTGCCACACGCCAGAGCACAGCGACACCTTCAACTACGAGGCCTACATGCGCGCGATCGTTGTGCCTGGGCATGGCCTTCCGAGCCCCGCGGGTCAGTGATGCGGCGTCTGTCTGTGCTCCTCTTGGCGAGCTTGCTCGTCGCTTGTGGAGGCGCGCTGCGTCCGCGTTCGACGGGGACGATCACGCGCTCACAACGAGGCACGCCTGCGCCGGTCAGTGCGCCCTCGACGCCTGCTGAGGTCGAGCGCACGTTGACTCCCGAGCCTGCGATTGCGTCGGCTGGCACCTGGTGGGCACCCTTCGAGCATGCCCCCGCGACCGACTCTTTCGACGGCGCGGTCAGCTACTACGCGGACTCGCTTGCGGGGAACTCCACGGCCTCCGGTGAGCCCTATGACCCGCGCGAGCTCACCGCGGCGAGCCGCACCTTGCCCTTCGGGACCGTCCTGCGCGTCACGCGTCCTGACACGGGCCGCAGCGTGATTGTGCGCGTGAATGACCGCGGGCCTTTTGGTCGCCGCACGCGCGTGCTCGACCTCTCACGCAGCGCTGCTGAGGCCCTCGACATGATTCGCCGCGGTGTGGCCGACGTGCATGTCGAAGTGGTCGGTCACATCGACTGAGCAGGCTTCGTTCAGTGCCTGCGGTG
Organism: Sandaracinaceae bacterium; assembly: GCA_044373065.1. Lineage (GTDB taxonomy): Bacteria > Myxococcota_A > Polyangia > Polyangiales > Sandaracinaceae > JAFLCL01. The sequence goes on along the minus strand of JBILQT010000172.1, from coordinate 6,529 downwards.
GCGCTGCTCAGGCCCTGCTGGCGCATACAACTGCACCGCCTGAAGCGGCCCGCTTCCATCCGGCGTGAACGCATGCGCGACGCCGCGCGGGATGTAGAGCGCGGAGCCTGCGTGCACGGCGACCTGGCGGTCTCCGATCGTCATCGTGCCTGCGCCGCGCTCGATGTAGAGCACCTCGGATGAGCCCGCTGTGGCGTGGCTCTCGATCGCATACGACTCGGTGCCGTGCAGCATCGTGAGGGACGCGTTCTCTGCACCGGCTTGGTCACCGTCGAGCACGATTTGGATGCCGAGGTCGGGGCTCACTTGGAGCGTCTCGGTCGTGGAGAGGGAGCCGACGCGCAGGGGTGAGACGACGGGGCTTGTCTCGCGGAGGCTGCAGTCGCCGCCTTGGGCCTCGAGGTCGTTCCAATCGCCGGTGCGCTGGAAGTGCGCTGCGTCGCGTGCGACGGCGATGATCGTGTGCGCGCTTGCGCCGCTCGTGTTGGTGAGGAGGCCGTCGCCCTCGGGGCCGAAGCGGACGGCGTCGCCGGGGTAGAGCGAGGCGGGGCTGTGGCTGGGCGCGATGCCTGTGCCGACGGCTTCGAGTTCTCCGTCGCGCACGAGGATGATGACGTCTTGGCAGCTTGAGGTGGGTGGCCTGAAGTAGGCGCCGGGCGGCATGTCGAGCTCGGCCAGGAGGACTTCGGGGGTGCTTGTGGGGAGCGCTTCAAATGCGAGCACGCGGTAGGGCGGGGCCTCGCTGCGCGGGATGCATTCAGGCTCGACTGCGCGGCTCTGATCCTCGGCGCTTTCTGCGGCGACCGTGGCCATCGGCTCGGCGGGTGCGTAGAGCTCTTCACCGCCGGTGTGCGCGGCTTGGCTGGGGGCCGCTGCGGGGGCTTCGCAGTAGGTGGCTTGGCGTTGGGTGCCGCCGCAGCCAGCGACTGCGAGGAGGAGGGCACAACCACCTAGGACTAGCTTTGCTGGGCGCATGGGGTCTCCGTACGGGTGGAGTGTTGCTTGGATTGCGGTGCGCTGTCTCTTGTCTCTCTACGACTCCGCCGCTGCTGTCTCCGACTCCGTCGCTGCCTCTGTCTCCGACTCCGTCGCTGCCTCTGTCTCTGTCACCGTCGCTGACGCTCGCTTGCTGCTTTGCTTCCTCCGGTGGGTTGCTCTTGTCCTCGCCGGACGGGCCCAAAGGGCTGTTTGCGGACAGCCCCGGCGATCGGAGGAGCTGACGAAGTCAGCGGTCCTCGCAGGATGCGAAGCATCCGAGAAGACCCGAGAACCCGGGACCCCCGCCGCTTTCGATCTGTCACGTCGCTTGAGACGCTTGCGCCAGAGAACTTGATCGGGGTTCAGCTTGATCGCTGAGCCTCGGTTCGATGGTCCCCCTGCTGCTTGCGACTGCGATGGCTGGGGTTCTGTTTCGAGACCACCTGCCGACGTATCTCCTTGCGACCCGGTCCGTTTCGAGTTGGGTGGGAACTCGACTGGGTGGCTTTGCGTTTCGGTGGCTCTCGGTGGCTCTCGCGATGCGCTGCGGAGGCTAGCGGTAGACCATCACAAGGCCGAGGCAGGCGGCTGCCTCAAGCAGGTTCCTTGCGGACTCGGCTTGCTCTCGCTCGTGCGGGACGTCGTCTGCGTCGTAGACGGGGGCGGCGAGGTAGACGTAGGCGTCGTCGGTGCATCCGATCCACTCGGGTGGCATGGCGCGGGCGAGGAGGGGTTCCTTGCGGACGGCGGCGAGGTTCCACTGGTCGTCCCAGCCGGGGACGATCAGGCCGGGGAGCGATGGCGCGGCGTCGGAGGGCCAGCCGATGTAGCCAAGCTGACGCACCGTGGGCTCGAGCTCCTCCTCTGGGTCTTCGTCCTCACCGAAGACCTTCGGCAGAGAGGTGCCGTCGGCAAGCACTTCGAGGTAGCCGCCCTCGGCTCCCCAGACGCGCAGGCGACCGTCCGGTGCGTGCTTCGCGAGGGCCGCGAGCAACGCGATGGTTCCTCCCTCGCCGAGCTCATGGTCGAAGGTGTCGGAGCGCACGAAGCCGAGGGTGGTCGTCATGGGGCTACGCTCCTCGGGGAGCGGGGTGGGCGTCAATGTCAAAGGCTGCGCGCAGCAGTGCGGATGCTTGTGATGGCTGCTGAAGTGCGAGACCCTTACCCAGAGGTTCAGATGGCGACGCGAGGCTGTTTCAAAGCGTTGATTGGGTCGGTGAGTCAGCGGCGGAGGCCCGGATGCAGAGCCGATGGCGAGAGGGGATGGCCATGAACGACGCACCCGCGTTGATGCGCGCAATCACGCTCTTTGGAATGCTCCTCGCGGGCTGCTGCAGTGTCCCGACGTGTTCGTGGACCGGCTGTCAACCGGTGCCTCGTGACCGCGACCTCATGGATGCGGGGACGGACGCCTTCTTCCGCGATGCCCCCGTTCGCGACACGCTCAGTCGTGACGTTGGGTTCGATGCGCACATCCACCAAGACGTCTACGGCGCCGACGCCATCGAGTGGGATGCGTTCGTCCCCGACGCCTACGCGCATCCGCTCTTCCCGCGCACCACGGAGGACCCGCGCCCCTGCGAGCCACCGATGGCTGCGACGCCAAGACCACGCGAACTCCCCGCCGATGCCACGCCGCGTGTGCTCTGGTCCGTCACGCAGGCCGAGCTTGGCCTCACCGGACGCATCGCGAATGCGGGTGCGGTGGATGGGCTTGGCGACCTGCACTTCAGCGATGTCGACGCGCAGCATCGCGGCGCGGTGTTGAGCGCCTCGGGGTTGCGCTTGGGACGCGGCGACGGCAACACGGGCGCGGGCCCTTATGGGCCGCTCATGGTGTCGATGGATGGGCGCACGGTGGAGTGGTCGACGGACCTGATTCGCATCGACCGCATGCCTCCTGCCGCCGAGTTCGGCTTTGTTCGCCCCCGGGTCGAGCTGCCTGAACCCAACCTCGCTGCGACCCACGGCGGCTTCTACGCGTTCGCCAATGGTTCGAGCACGCTCCTGCACTACTGCCTGGAGGCGGAAGGCGCGCGCCTTCAGTGGTCCATGCGCGGCCTCTCGATGGGCCGCAACGACGTCGCCTTCGTCCTCGCCGACGATTCCATCTGGATGCGCGGCAGCCCCGCCAGCGACCAGCGCGCATTCCACATCCGCGTGGACGGCGACCTCATCGAGTTCGCGCGGTCGCCAACAAGCGCAGCCGCGACGACCATCGAGTTCGTGGGCGACCTCAGCATCATTCGCCCCGCGTTGTCTCCCGATCTCATCACCATGGACGGCTTCGGCGTCCTCGCACGCACGCCGGTCGCAGGCCCCTACCGCATCGACCCAAGCGGCTCCATCTGGACCCGCGACACCGGAGGCATGCGCTGGACGCGCTTCGACCGCGGCGTCGCTGCAGCACAGACACCGGCTGATCGCATCGTCGATCTCGGCAGCACCTACGCCTTCCCCATCGGCGAAGACGGCTCCTTCCTCCTCCATGGAGGCACCCCAGCCGCGCCGACGCTCTTCCGCATGGGCCCCGACGGCAGCATCGCCTGGGAGCTCCCCGTCCCCGGCGAGTTCACCTACGTGACGCACGACCTCGACGGGCGCGTTTACCTCTACGGAGACGGCCTCATCATGGCGGTGCAGACCGACGTGCTCCCGCCTGCCGTGCGCGGCTGCTGGCAGCATCGATGCAGTGCGGCGGGGGATTTGCGCATCGAGTAGCGGCGCTCAGAAGCGTCCCAAGAGCACCACCGACGCACCCGACGAGGTCGGCACGAACTGCAGCATTGTCTCGACCTCGCCGTCTCGTGAGACGCCCTCGATGTGGAAGCCGATGGACACGAGGGCGAGCAATCCGCCGAGGCTCCACAGGGTGACGGAGGTGGTCCAGACGTTGTCGCTCAAGGGGCGATAGAAGATGCCGCCCCAGACGAGCGAGCCCACGCCCAGGAGGGCTGCGAGGGCGCCTGCGCCGCCGGTGACGAAGCCGACGGTGTGCGCGACATTCGCCCTGTGATCGACCTCGAGCACGGCGTCGATTTGCTCAGCGTCGAGGCCGAGCACGATGCCCGGGAGCAGCTGGTGCACGTGTGCGAGGCGCGCGGCATGGAGCAGCGGCGAGCCAGGGTCGGCGCGTTGTGCGGCGCGGATGAAAGCAATGGAGGCAGGGCGGTCGCCCTCGCTGGCTGCTGCGTCCGCGTGGTGCAGGGCCTCGAGCACCTCTGGAGACACCTCGTCGGCCGATGCGACGTTCGGGAGTGCGAGACAGCCCGCGAAGGTCGTGGCGGAGAAACAGCCCGCGAAGGTCGTGGCGTAGAAGCCGAGCGTGAGCGCGATGAGGCGTGTGAGGGCGGCTTCCATCGATGCGCTAACGCTTGGCCTCGAGCCATCGCGCCAGCACGGAACGCAGCACGCTGATGGCCAAGGGCTTGGGGAGAAAGTCATCCATACCGACCGAGAGGCAGCGTTGGCGGTCCTCGTCGAAGGCGTCCGCCGTGAGCGCAACGATCGGCATGCGTGGCCTCTTCTGCGCCGCCTCCCACTGGCGAATCTTCTCCGCCGCGGTGTAGCCGTCCATCACGGGCATGTGCACGTCCATCAGCACCAGGTCGTACGCGGCGCCGTCTTGCGTGATGGCCTCCAGCGCCTTTTGGCCGTCGGAGGTGAGCGTCGTGGTCAAGCCAAGGTTTGCGGCAAACGACTGAACGACGAGCGCGTTGATGGGGTTGTCCTCGGCCACGAGGATGTGTCCGTGCAAGGTGCGACCGAGCGCCTCTCTTCGCGAAGGCCGCGATGCGGCTTGCTGCCCCGTCACCTCGACGGGCACCCGGAACCAGAAGCGCGCGCCCTGCCCAGACTTGCTCGTCACGCCGACCTCGCCACCCATCGCCTGCGCCAGCGTGCGCACGAGCGAGAGCCCGAGGCCCGTGCCACCAAACTCACGGGTGATGGAGGAGTTGGTCTGCGAGAAGGGCTTGAAGAGCAAGTGCATGTCCTCTGCCGCAATGCCGATGCCCGAATCCGTCACCGAGAACTCAAGCAACGCCTGGCCGTTCTCCTCGCAGAGCTCCTGACATGCGATGTCCACGCTCCCGGCGTGTGTGAACTTGATGGCGTTGCCCGTCAGGTTCGCGAGGATCTGCCCGAGGCGATGAACGTCGCCCCGATACTGCCGACCCACCGGCCCCTGCCACTGAAAATCCAGCCGCAGACCCTTCGTCTGTGCGGCCCCCGAGAAGAGGTTGCGCGTGTTGCTCAAGAGCGCGCCCACTTCGAAGTCCCTGGCCTCCAGCTCCAGCTTGCCCGCTTCCACCTTGGAGAGATCCAGGATGTCGTTCAGCAGGTTGAGCAGCGAGAGCCCGCTGGTCGAGATGGTCTCCGCGTATTGGATGCGCTGAGGCTCGTCGAGGCCTGGCGTCAGGAGCAGCTGCGCCATCCCCAGCACCCCGTTCATCGGCGTGCGGATCTCGTGGCTCATGGTCGCAAGGAAGCGGCTCTTGGCCGTGCTGGCAGCCTCCGCGATGTCGCGCGCCGCCTTCAGACGGCTCTCGCTGGCCGCAAGCTCGGCCGCGTTGCGGTGCATGAGTCGAATGGCGCGACGCCCCTGCAGCGAGTGCGCGGCGGCCGTCGCAAGGTTGTTCACGACCTCGCGCTGCTTCGGCGTGAGACGACGCGGCTCGCGGTCGATGACGCAGAGCGTACCGATGCGGTGTCCGTCCACCAAGGTGATGGGTGCGCCGGCGTAGAAGCGAATGTCGGGCGCACCGGTCACGAGCGGGTTGTCTGAAAAGCGCTCGTCTCGCAGCGTGTCGGGCACCTCGAACAAGGTGCTGTCCAAGATGGTGTGGGCGCAGAAGGCGATGTCGCGCGGCGTCTCCGAGACACCCGGCAGGCCGATGTTGGCCTTGAACCATTGGCGCTCTGCATCGACGAGGCTGATGAGTGCGATGGGGACATCGCAGACGAGCGACGCGACCTTGATGAGCGCGTCGAACTCCTCCTCCGGGCCGGAGTCCAGCACGTCGAGGCCGTGGAGTGCGGCCAGTCTGTCGGGCTCCGTCGGCGGCATCTCTGCAACTTGCATCCGCAATCCCTCTCTTCGCAGTTGTGGGGCCGGACAACGGCAGGCCTAGGGCGAGTGTACCTGTTACGCGCTCCGTCTGGGTTTCAGTTCGGAGGGGGTAGCGTCAGCGCGGTCTCGCTTGGTGGCGCTCTGGGTGGTTCCGTACGTGGGCTGGTTCTTCGCGCCTCGCGAGCCGCACGCGTCGCGTTCTTGGCGAGGTTCGGAGGGAGCAGTTGGCTGTACGCCGCGTTGGCGCTGGGTCGGCGTTGTCGCGTGCGAGCGTCAGCGTCTTCTCGCTCGGTGGCGCTCTGGGTGGTTCCGCACGTGAGCGTTCGTGGCGCCAAGGGTTGGTTCTTTCGCGCCCCGCGAGCCGCATGTCTCGCGTTCTTGATCCGTATCCATTCTCGCGCGCCCTTCGCGCGCTTTTGGCGAAGGTTTCTAGTTGAGCCCAATGACGTCACGCCCAGGGGTTGGGGCCCCTGGTGCGGA
>JBILQT010000171.1:0-15542 GCA_044373065.1 Sandaracinaceae bacterium | reverse complement strand
AGCCCACTCTGCCGCCAACCCAACACATGCCGCACACGCTCTTCTTGATTCGTCGTCATGGGCGAAGCGTGATGGATGCGGAGAGGGCGCGAGCGACGGTGGTCGCGCAGCGGATACCACGTCGGTGCGCTCGGTCAGCACCACACCGTCACGCTCCGCGATGTTGTGCATCGTCACCCGAAACTCGGGCGCCACGCGGAGGAAGAGACGCAGCGTGCGCTCCACCGCCTTGCGCCCACGGTCGGGTGGCAGGGGCACGTTCTGGTACTCGATGTCGTCCGTGAAGTACGCGAACGCGCGCGCTGGATCTGCCGAGGTCGCTGCCTCGAAGAACGACTCCACGATCTCGATCCCGGTCTGCGTGGTGCTCATCCGGAGGAGTCTAGGTCAGGGGCGTGAGGCCGCGCGGGAGAAGAGCAGGCGTGAGCCTGGCGAGGCGGTGCCCAGCAGGATCGTGTCGATGGTGCGCGTGTCATCCAGCGCGTTCGGCGTGCCCTGCGCGCGGTAGTCGAGCACCGTCATCCACGCGCGCATCGACTCGCCCGCGGGCATCGTGTTGTTGAGGTAGAGGCCGCCGATTGGAACCGTCTCTTCGACCAAGCCGATGGGCATGTCGGAGTCGCTGTGCGCGATGTTCACGTAGGTCGTGAAGCGCACGTCGCCTGGGATGAGGTTCTGAAAGATGGTCGCGCTCGAAGAGGTCCCGAGGCGGAAGGTGCAGCCCTCCATGTCGGCGTGCGGGCCCACCATCGCGGTGCCGCGGTCGGCGACGAAGTGGCAGTTCACCAAGGGCGCAGGCCCACGGACGACGGGGCTCTCGCTGTTGTTCTCAAAGACGCAGCTCGCGATCATCGTCCCCGAGTTGCCCGAGTTGAGCTCGATCGCCGTGCCTCCATCGACAAAGCGCGACTCGACGAACGCATCGAGGTTGTTCGCACGCGTTGGGCTCAGCACCACCGCGCGGCCGCAGCGCACAAACTGGTTTCGGTAGAAGACGGTCTTGTCCACGTAGGACATCGTCGACCACTCCCCGATGCCGTAGCAGCTGCTTGCGGGGCGCGGAATGCCTTGTTGGTGCACGCCAAACGCGCAGTCCACGAAGTTCAGGTGGTCGAAGAAATTGTTGTCCCAGCCGTAGGTGCCGCTGATGAAGATGCCGGCCTCGCTCATGTTGCGGAAGGTCACGTGGGAGAGCACGGCCTGGTTGATCTGCATGCCGGGGAACGAGCTCTCGATGCCGGATGCGCCGCCTTGAAGCGTGAGCTCGGCGAGCGTGAAACCCGCGGTGATTGCGCCGCAGCCCGAGGGGTCGCCCCACTCCACGCGGAGCAAGCTGATGCTTGCGTCGAGCGCGACGATCGCCGTGCGGCCCATGCCGCTTCCAATCAGCCGATCGCCTGCGCCGAGCACGAGCGAGCCGCCGATGTAGTAGGTGCGCGGCTCCAGCATCGCGAGGCCCGAGGGCGCATCGAGCATCGCTTGAATCGCCGCACGCTCGTCCATCATGCCCACGCGGCGCGTCTCCCAATCGGGCCCGGTTGGGTCGGGGATCGCAGCGAAGGTTGGCAGGGCCCACGGGGCACCCGGGCGCTCATCCAAGAGCGCCGCAGACATCGCAGTCGGGTCCGCAGGCGGGCTTGTGAGCACCGCACCATTGAGGCGCACCGCGGGCGCGTCCTGTGTCTCCAAGATGCGCAGGCGCAGGCCCCTGGCCGCGCGGTCATCGATGTCGGCATCGTCCCAGTCGTTCTCCCAGCTCACGAAGCGCGTGACGCTTGCCCCAAGGCGCACCTGCGGCGCCGCGAGATCCGAGCCCGTGCGGTGCAGGGTGATGTGCTCGGCATCCAGGTCGAGCATCGGGAAGACGGCCGCGCCGTGGCGGCTTGTCCCAACGAAATACGCGCCTCGAAAGGTGCCGGTATTCCTCACGCGAAAGAGATAGGGCTCGCTCGCAAGCCCACGCCAGTTGAAGGCCTCGGCGTTCACGCCGACGAAGGTCACATCGCTCTGACCCTCGACCAAGAAGGGCGCGCCGCCCGCGGTCTGCGTGTCGGTCAGCAGAAAGACGTTGCCGCCTGAGCTGCGATCCGCGTTGCCGATGAGGCTCACCGCAAGGTCGCTGTCGTGCGAGTTGATCTTGATGAAGCGGTTGTCGCGGAAGAAGCCGCCCGCGGCGTTGTCGACCTCGACGGGTGTCTGCCCGAAGTCGACGAACCAGTTCTGCTCCACCGAGGCGCCCTCGGAGGTGATGCCCGAGCCGCGCAGCGAAGCAAAGCAGTTGCCCCGCGTGACCGCGCCTGGCTCGAAGCGAATGCGCGCATTCGAGAGCCCACGCACCTTCGCGCCCTCCGTGCCTGCAGCGACAAGCACATCCGGAAAGACCGAGCGACCGAGCGAGAGAATCGCCTGCGCATCGCCCAAGCGGACGGTCGCCGGGCCTCCCGTGCGGTAGTCGCCACCGGGGATCAAGCGGATCGTCCCGTGCGCATCGAGAAGCGCCTGCAGCTCACCGCGCTGCTCGGGCATCACCACAAACGCATCCTCGGGAAAGACGGACGCCCACTCGGCGCAAGGATCCTCGAACGACGGCGTGGGAACGCCCGCATCAGCAGTCTCCGCGGCGTCGACCGGAACCAACGTGTCGAGCGGCGCGCCTGCATCCGATCGCGCATCGGGCAGCGCTGCATCGAGGTGCCCGGCATCCGCAGTGGGCGCTGCATCACAAGCCGAGAGCAAGATGCAGGAGGCGAGGAGCGCGGAGAGCTTGTGAGACACGGGACACGTTTCTGTGAGGGACGATGGAACGCAAAAACGCGTGACCTCTTTCGAGATCACGCGTCGTTGTTCAGAGGCTGAAAGGCGCTCAGTGCGCGGCTTCGGCGGCGGGCGCCTCGGCAGCGGGTGCCTCGGCAGCGGGCGCCTCGGCAGCGGGTGCTGCAGCGGGTGCCGGTGCGCGCAGGACAAGCGAGGTGCGCTCGTCGCTGGGGAGAAGCGTGTTCTGGTGCGCCATCCAGTAGCCGATTGCGCCGATGACGGGGATCGCGAACGTGAAGAGCACGAGACCGAGGTAGTAGCCGGGTTTGTCGTCGATCTTTTTGTACATGGCGGCGGCGACTCTAGATCAGGGGTTCGGTGACGTCGACTTCGTTTTCGCGAACTTCAGCTGTGGGACGAGAGGCGCGCCAAGCGACGCTGCGCAATCGGAGAGTTTGGCCAGACGGTGAGCACACGCTCCCAGGCACGCGTCGCATCCTCGGTGCCCTCAGACTCCGACATCAGCGCGATGTTCATCAGCGGGTTTGGGTCGCTCGGGTCGAGGCTTGCTGCGTGCTCGAGCGCAACGCGCGCCTCCTCGCGCTGACCGCGATGCATCAGGCTCGCGCCCAATCCGTTGTAGGCCGCCGAGAGCTCGGGCGCGCGACGGATCGCCGCCTCAAAGGCGTGCGTAGCCGCCTCGTAATCCTCCAGCAGCGCAAGCGAATTGCCCAGCTTGAGCCAGGAGGCCGCATCGGCATCCTCGCGGTCGATCGCCGCGCGGTAGGTCGTCACAGCCTCCTCCACCGAGCCGAGATCGCGCTGCAGATCACCCAGCGCAAGCAGGGGCTCGGCGTCGTTCGGTGCAAGCTCAGCCGCACGGCGGAAGTCAGCCTCAGCGGCCTGCACATCGCCCGTCGCCGCACGCGCAAGGCCACGACCAAAGAGCGCATCGGGGTCGCTCGAAGCACGCGTCACAGCCGCCTCGAACGCATCAAGCGCCTCGCGATGGCGATCCTCCGAGCGCAGCAAGCGGCCCAAGTTGATGAGCGCATCATGCCCCTGCCGATCAAGCCGCACGGCATCACGAAGCTCCCGCTCCGCGCCCTCCATGTCGCCATCGGATTCAAGCGCGAGACCCAGGCGGTTGTGCACCGTCGAGGAATCCGGAACGAGCGAGGCGAGGTGCGTCAGGTGCTCGCGCGCGAGGTCGGAGTTCTCCGCATCGAGGGCGATATCGGCCGCGAGCAGAAGGCCACGCGTGTGATCGGGCTCAAGCTCAAGCGCACGTGCAATCTCGCGCTGCGCATCTTCTTCGAGCAAGCGTCCACGCGAGAGCGCGGCCGAGAGCACGAGCAGGTTTGCGTTCTCACCGACAAAGCGATTGGCCGATTCAAGCTCACCCTCGGCAAGGATGAGATCGCCGCGCTGCAAGTCTTCAAGTGCACGCGCGTAGTGCAGAAGCCCACGCACCTCGTTCTCGTTGCGCCCCATCTCGACGGCCTCCTCGAGGGCCGAGACAGCGCTTGAGGCCTGCACACGATCGACGCCGGGGGCTTCGACAAAGGGCGCTTCGAGACGCGTCCGTGCACCTTGGATGAGCGCCTCTGCGCGCTGCGTTTGATGCACGCCATAGGCGACTGTGCCGATGCCAATGAGCGTCGAGCTCGCGATGGCAAAGCGCAGCGCAAAGCGGCGCGAAGAGGGTGCGGAGGTCGTGTCACTCGGGCGGCGGAAGAGGCGCATGAGCCGAGGTGATCAGAGCAAGCGAAGCGGCGTCAAATTAGCTGCAGTGTTGCTGCAGCGCTGGCGCGCTGCGGGTCAGGGGGACGCTTCGCTTTCCCCCGACACCCCCTTCGCTGGGAGATTCGTCGCTGCGCTCCTCACTCCACACGCGGGCCTCTTGGGGAAGCTTTGCTTCCCCGCCGGCGGGCATCCCCATAGTGCGCATTGTGCTTCGCCTCGCTGCGCTCACCGAACGCTCCCAAACCAACAAAAACCCCGCAGCAATCGAAACCCAAAGCGCGACTTCGCCAAAGGCGAAGAGCTAGAAGGGGGTGCCCATCGGCAGGGGCAAAGCCCCGAGAGACCCGCGTAGGTGAGGAGCGAAGCGAAGCGCAGCGACGAGCCTAGCGAAGGGGTCGTTAGGGGAAGCGAAGCGGCCCCTAACCCGCGGCGCGAAGCGACGCAGCTACACAGAGCCAGGAGGGGGTGCCCATCGGCAGGGGCAAAGCCCCGAGAGATCCGCGTAGGTGAGGAGCGAAGCGAAGCGCAGCGACGAACCTAGCGAAGGGGTCGTTAGGGGAAGCGAAGCGGCCCCTAACCCGCGGCGCGATAGCGCCGCAGTTACACAGGCGAAGCACCCTCGTCGCGCAGCTTCTTGATCCTTGCCCGCAGCGGAAGGATGAAATCCATGCTCACGGTATTCTTCGACCCCTTCATCGCACGCGCCGTATGCCACTTCGAGAGGCCCAAGCGCGCCACCGCACGCACGAACTCCGTGCCCTTGCGACCACGACGGGTGAAGGCCACCAGGCCGCCGAATGCGCTCGTCACAAGATCAAGCTCGGCCTGCGTGAGGAAGCCAAGCGCAACCTCATCGACGAGGTTCTCGCGGATCATCCGGCCGCGCCTTCGCACAAGGACCATCACCATCACGACGAACGCACCGACGAAGAGAAGCCAGAGCGGGAGCAGGAGGAAGAAGACGTAGGGCGCGCCATAGAGGTCGCAGACCAGGCCCGAGCCGTTCCACATCGCGTGGAGCATCACGGCGCCCATGTAGCCCACCACCGGCAGGATGAACTTCATCGCCGTGTTCGTCTGCTCGCGCGCATAGCCAACAGCGAGACCCGTCATCGACGTGTAGAGCGGGTGCCCCCAGGGCGCGATGATGCCGCGGATGATGAGCGTGAAGCCGAGGTCGTCGGCGGCCAGGGCGCGCCCGTAATAGAGAACGTTCTCGGTCGCGGCAAAGCCGATGGCGACGAAGGTTGCGTAGATCACGCCGTCGACCACGCCATCGAACTCACTCTTGAGGAAGTAGGCGATGCCCACGACCATGATGCCCTTCCAGAACTCCTCGACGAGCGGTGCGCTGACGACGACGCCAAACGCCTCACCGATCTGCGGCGTGGTGAAGGCGCCCACGAGCTCTCCGCCGACCGAGTTGATGAACGCCGAGAAGCCGCATGCCGCGAGCGCACCCCAGCTGAGCGCGAGAAAGAGCGCGTACATCGGCTCGGGGTCGTAGCGGTCGAGCAGGCGGGGGAAAGTCAGGTAGACAAACATCGCGGGGAACGCGAGCACGGCCCCAATCGCCATGGAGAGAAAGGCGCTCGCAGCGTCGCCGGAGAGCAGCGGAAGGATGCCGAAGAGAAGCAGGAAGAGCAGCCCGCCGACGCCCTGCCCGACCAGCCAAATCCCGAAACCGACCCATTTTCGGGTGCGGTACGGGTCATCCAAACCTGCCGTCGAGCTTGAAAAAAGCGCCACGTTGCCCCCGTCTCACGTCATTGCTGAACGACTTCACCCATCGCGCGGAACTTCGCGTAGCGCTGATCGATGAGTGACTGCGCGCCGCGCTCGCCCTCAAGCTGCTGCAGCTCAAAGAGGCTCTTGCGAAGCTGCTCTCCCACGCGCTTGGCGGCCTCGTCCGCATCGCGGTGCGCGCCGCCCGTGGGCTCGGAGATGATGCCGTCGACGATGCCGAGCTTGAGTGCATCGGGGGCAAGCAACTTGAGCTGCTGGGCTGCATCGGCTGCGCGTGCGCCGTCGCGCCAGAGAATCGAGGCGCAACCCTCGGGCGTGATGACGCTGTAGGTCGCGAACTCGAGCATGAAGACTTTGTTGGCCACACCGAGGGCGAGCGCGCCGCCCGAGCCGCCCTCACCGATCACAGTCGCGATCACGGGCACGCCAAGCTGCGACATCACGAGCAGCGATTTGCCGATCGCCTCGCTCTGGCCGCGCTCCTCGGCACCGATGCCCGGGTAAGCGCCGGGTGTGTCGATGAAGGTGAAGATCGGGCGCTTGAAGCGGTGCGCGAGCTCCATGATGCGCATGGCTTTTCGGTAGCCCTCGGGGTGCGCCATGCCGAAGTTGCGACGCAGCTTCTCCTTGGTGGTGCGGCCCTTCTGGTGCCCGATGATCGCGACCGTCTTTCCGTCGAGACGCGCAAAGCCCGCGATGATCGCTGGGTCATCGGAGAACGACCTGTCGCCGTGGAGCTCAAGCACGTCATCGAAGAGGCGCTCGACGTAGTCGAGAAAGTAGGGCCTATCGGCATGTCGGCTCAGCTGAACCTTCTGCCAGATGGTCAGCTCGGCGTAGATCTCACGGGAGAGATCCTGAGCGCGCGCTTCAAGTCGTTGCAGCTCTTCTTCGAGACCAGACTCGCGCTGTCCGTAGAGGCGAAGCTCGCGAATGCGATCCTCAAGTTCAACGATGGGTTTTTCGAAATCGAGATGGGCCACGCGGGGCGATGGTACCAGCCTTCGACGAATGCGCGATGGCACTTCCCAATGCGAAGGTCGCTACGCGCCAGGGCTTTAGGACTTCGCGGCCTCGGCTTCGAATCGCTTGGCCACAGCGTCATCGAAGAGCACGAAGGCGCCCCAGATCGTCAGCGCGAGCGCCGTCGGGATGCAGTAGACGCCGACGCACGAAACCACGCTCAGAAGAAGCCCGCCCGCCAGTGCGAGCAGGGAGAGCCAGCGGTAGCGGAAGGAGCGCATGTAGAAGCCCGCCAGCACCTGCAGCGCGCCAGGAAGCCCAAGCAGTGCGCTCAAGATCAACCCGAACCCGCCCATCATCCCGAGCACCTCGCCTGGGATCACCTCCGACGAGCTCGATTCTCCGGCGAGCGAGGCACCAAAGACGGCCATGTAGAGGAGCATGAACGCCGCCACGAGCAGCATGAGCACGCCGTGCACCATCGTGACGATCGCGAGCCACTCCACGTGTGGAACGCGACCGCGCGACTCAAGCCGCTCAATGCAGGGCGCGCAGACATCGTTGCGTGAGGCAGCTGCACAATCGCCGCAGAGGTTGTCCCCGCAGCGTGTGCAGCGCTTCACCGCATCGCGGTCATGATGCCGCGCGCACTGGCCAACGATGGCGCCCGCTTCCATCAGCCCGCCTCGATCACGAGAGGACCTGGGCGACCTCAGGCTTGCGGCTCGCGTAGATGCCGAGGCCGTAGATGCCGAACTTGATCAGGAGCCAGAGAATCGCCCAGACGACGGTCATCACCATCGTGGCGTTCATGATCGCGCCCATCATCTGCTCGGCATCTGGGTTCGATTGAACCATGCGGGCTGCGGCCTCCTGCGAGGCGTAGCCAATGTAGAGACCGAGCACCGCATTCACCAGATCCGCGAGCACGCTGATGCCGGTCGCGCCGAGCAGCACATTCGGCGCGCTCTTCTTGAGCGAGGCCAGAAGGGCCGCGCCCACAACCAAGATCACGCTGCCCAGCAGGTTGAAGAGCTGGCCGATGATCTGCGGGACCGTAAACCCAGCCTGCACCGCCATCAACTCTCGCTGCGCCTCAAGCTGCTCTGCACCTCCAGGCGCACCCGCGAGAAGCTGCTCATTCATCGCCATGATCGAGCTCTGCCCAGCGACCGACGCAACGCCGATGCAGCTTCCGAGCACACCAAACCCGCCGAGGATGATCAGGATGACGACGGCAACGATGACGATGGTGGGACGCTTGGCTTCCATGATGCCCGCGCTTAGCGCGAAGGCTTCTCAAGGTAAAGCAAGGCCTCGTCAGGCTGGGCGCGTGTGCTCGACGCCGCGCTTCTCGCCGATGACGTTGTAGATCTTGAGCGCCTGCGCTTTGCCCTTCACCTGCGTCGGCGGCAGCTCCACCACGTCGAACTGGTTGTTGAGCTGCGAGAGGGTCGCGGCGCTGATGATGATCTCGCCCGCCTTGGCCAACGAGCAGAGACGCGCGCCAGTGTTCACGGTGTCGCCGATGACGGTGTACTCAAGCGCCTTGCTGCTGCCGATGTAGCCGGCGACGACATGGCCTGTGTTGATGCCGATGCCGATGCGAATCTCCGGGTCGCCCTTGATCGCGCGCTGACGGTTCAGCTCGGCCAACACTTCGAGCATCTCGATCGCCGTGCGGACCGCGCGAATCGCGTCATCGCCATGCGAAACCGGCGCGCCGAAGAGCGCCATGATCTCGTCGCCGACGAACTTGTCGAGCGTGCCCTCGTACTTGAAGACGACCTCGACCATCAGCTCGAAATACTCGTTGAGCATGTCGACGATGACCTGCGCGTTCTCGTCCTCGCTCATCGAGGTGAAGCCGCGGATGTCGGAGAAGAGCACGGTCGTCTGGCGACCCTCGCCACCCTTGGCGATGGCGACTTTTCCGTCGAGCACCTGTTGCGCGATCGCGGGGCTCAACAGACGTGCAAAGCGCTCGCGCGTGATGGCCTCGGCCTCAAGCTTGCGCGCGTAGAGCGAGTTTTGAACGGCGATGGCGGCCTGGTTCGCGACGTTCTGGAAGATCTGCAAATCCTTCTCGGTGAAGGCGTTCGTTGCGATCTGCGAGTCGAGCAGGATGATGCCGAAGAGCTCATCCGAATGAAGCAGCGGCACGGCCATGCTGGAGCGAATGCCCTGCATGATGATCGAGTGCGCACCTTGAAAGCGTGAGTCGACGGTCGCGTCGCTCGAGAGGACGGCCTGACGCTGCGAGGCAACTTGCTCGACGATCGTCGACGAGATCAGCAGCGGCTCATTCGGATCCTGCGTGCCCTGGCGCGTGCGGACCGCGCGTGGCTGAAGCGCCTTGCCCGTCGCCGAAGTCGCGTCGTCTCCGTAGAGCAGGATGATGCCGCGGTCGGCTTGGAGGATTTGGAAGGCGGCCGCGAGAATGCGGTCCATGACCTTCTGGATGTCGAGCTCAGCGCCAATGGCGCGCGCAAGCTCGTAGCTCACGCGAAGCTTCTCGTAGTCACGACGCAAGGTCGCGTTGTCTTGAACGAGCCCTTCCGGAAGGAAGTTCTGCTCCATCCCGAGACGCGAGCGGATGTGACTCTCGACCATCCCCGGCGCGATCGTGACGCGAGAGAGGTCGATCGAAGCCTTGGGCTGAACCGGCTGTTGCTGCTGCGGTGGCACGGGGCTTCGGTACGCCTGAGAGGGCCCTCCGAAAGGCGTGGTCGTTTGCCCCACCGGAATCGGCGCCTGCACCGCAAATGCGTGCGGATTCGGGGCAGGGACGGGCTGACCCGTCGGCAAGAAAGGCATCGGAATGGGCGGCGCCGAGACGGCCTGCATGCCGGGCGTGCTTCCACCCGAGAGGCCGTAGCCGGGCGGAATCGGCCGACCCGTGCGCAATGCTCCCTCGCCATCGAAGAGGATGCGTGTCGCACCGAGCGTGATCTCATCGCCCGGATTCAGCCCGCGTTCACCCACGCGCTCGCCGTTGACGTAGGTGCCGTTCAGCGAGCCAAGGTCGCGCAGCACCCAGCGTCCGTCGACTTGGTCAACGTGGCAGTGCTCCTTCGACACAATGCGGTCGAGGACCTGCACCGTGTTGTTCGGATGCCGGCCAAGTGTGTTGTGAGGCAGCAAGTCTGCCTCTTGACGTCCCTCAGGGCTGATGATGGTGAGGCGCGGCATCCAGGGCACGGATGCTAAGCGAGGCCGCCTCGCTTCGTCTAGACGCTCTCGATTGGAGCGCGTGCAATCGTCGAAAACTCACTCGTCGTCGTAGGCGACGCTGTAGTCGACTTTGCTGCTCTGGTCGTGTTTGCCGCCCGCACCGCAAGCGCCGCTCTCCTCGCCCCAGAACATCAAAGCGCAGCGCTTGCAGTGCTTCCAGCCGCCCGCGTCTTCGTCGTAGTCGTCATCGCGTTCGCGGCTCACGATGTACTCGTCACTGTCGCTTCCGTCGTGTCCCTTGCGTGTGGCCGGGCAGGCCCCGCTTCCATCCGGGCCGCGGAAGAGCCCTTGGCACGCCTTGCACCACAGCCATCCCGACTCGCCTTCGCAGTCATCGGGAGACGTCGCGAGGTAGTAGGCCTCGCTGTCGCTCGTGTCGTGCTTTCCGCCTGCCGCACAAGGCCCCGCTGGGTCTTCGTCGTAAACAAGCCCTTGGCATTTGTCGCACCAAGCCCAGCCATCCTCCCAGCTGTCCTCGTCCTCATCATCCTCGTCCGCGTCCTGCTCGGCCTTGCGCTCGGCGGCTCCAAGAAAGACCTCGCCGCATGCGACGCAGGCGCTCTTGGTGTGCGGCGTGAGCGCGCCACAAAAGACACACGAGACGACGATCGAGGTGCCGCATCCCACGCACTTCGGTTGCCCCTCCGCAGAGAGCGTTTTGCACTGCAGGCAAGGGATCGCGGACGCAGCGGTGGCCGCGTCATAGGGCCTACGGCAATAGCCACACACCACGTGGCCGATGTCGCGCGGAGCCGCGCAGTTCGAGCAACTGAAGTCGGTCATGGGGAGCAAGCCTACAGCGGCTCAAGCCCTCTCGACCGCCCGTTTCAGAGACGACGTCGCGCGCGCTGCGCAGCCACCAAGAGCTCAAGACCGCAGGCGTGATTGCCCTCGATGCGCCCAG
Source organism: Sandaracinaceae bacterium (assembly GCA_044373065.1). Lineage (GTDB taxonomy): Bacteria > Myxococcota_A > Polyangia > Polyangiales > Sandaracinaceae > JAFLCL01. The sequence goes on along the minus strand of JBILQT010000171.1, from coordinate 4,195 downwards.
CCACGCCCACCACGAACTCGGCGCGCGCGCGTCCACCCATAGGCGCGAGCAGACCTTGCCGCGCACGCTGCTCGATGCGGTGAACCACCACCTCGGCCTCGCTCGCGCTCGTCTCAGGAAGCACAAGCACGACCTCGCGGGCACCTGCTTGAAAGACGTGATCGATCGTGCGGACGCACTGACGCACATTCGTCAGCAAGGCGTTCATCACAAGGCCCACCGCCTCATTGCCCGCAGCATCGCGAATGTGCTCGAGGTTGCTGCAGCCCACCGTCACACAGGCGAGCGCATGACCAAAACGCACGGCGCGGGTCATCTCGTAGTCGAGCGTCAAAGGAAGCTGCGTGGGCGAGCCCGCCCGATGCGCATCTTCAATCGAGTCGTTCGTCTGCATGCGCTCAAGGAGCGCGCGACGCAGCGTGTTTCGCACGCGCTGATGAATCTCAAAGACGCGATAAGGGCGCGAGAGGTAGTCTTCCGCGCCCAGCTCAATGCCGCGTCGCCAAACGCGCTCATCGCGATCGTTCGCCGTCAAAAGCACGGGAATCGATGAGAGGCGCTGGTCACTCTTGAGGAGGCGAAGCACCTCAAGCCCGCCCGCCGCGTCATCATCAAGGACTTCGGGAAGCGTCTCGCGCATCCCTGCGCCGCACTCCGCCTGCATCGAGGCCAGCACCTGCGCGCGAATCGCAGCATCGCCATCGCCGTCAGAGGGAAGGCCGACATCGACAAGCACCAAATCGGGCCGCTTGCGGGCAACGACCTCGAGCGCCGAGCCGCCGTCCATCGCAGTGAGGACCGTATGACCTGCCGCCTCACAGATTTCCTGGAGCAGCCGAAGATTGAAAGGATCCGACTCCGCGATCAGGACCAAAGCAGGCATCAAGATTCTCCGCGCCCGTGTCCGATTTCATCGAGGGCGTAAGCTTGGACTTTGCGAATTAAGTTTCGTCGGCTGATACCCAGAGCGTCTGCCGCTTTTGTCTTGTTCCCGCGGGCCTTCTTCAGCTCCTCGGTGATCATGTGCCGCTCGAGCTTCTCGACGGCGTCCGGCATGTTCAAGCCTGGATCGAGAACGGGCATCTCACCACCGCTCACCGACGGATTCGCCACAGGCGCAAAGGAAGTCGCACGCGGAGGAGGCACGGAGCTTGGACGCGGCTCAGGGATGGAGAGGCCCGGCGCTGCATCCACCAGGGCCGCTTCGAGTGTGCGCTGAAGCACTTTTCGGCGGCCAATCGAGTGACTGAGCAGCTCCTCGTCGAGCACGTTCTCATCGCCCGAGAGCACCCAGAGGCGCTCCATCTCGTTCTCCAATTCGCGAACGTTTCCAGGCCATTCGTGGGCAATGAGCCGATCGAGCGCTCGGCGGGTCAGCGTCTTCTCGCGCTTCTCACGCTTGGCGAGGCGCGCCAAAAAGTAATCCGCCAGCACAGCGACATCGCTCGCGCCCGTCTCTGGGTCTTTGCGATCGCGAAGCGGCGGGACGCGAAGCACGACCACGTGAAGCCGGTAGTAGAGGTCTTCGCGGAAGGTGCCCTGCTTGACCATCGTGGCGAGATCACGGTTCGTCGCGGCGACGATGCGCACATCGACTTTGCGCGTGTCCGTGCCGCCGACCGGCATGAACGTGCCCTCCTGAATGACGCGGAGCAGCTTCACCTGGAGGGTGGGCGACATATCGCCGACTTCGTCCATGAAGAACGTGCCGCCATCGGCGACCTCAAAGAGGCCGGGCTTGTCGCCGACGGCACCGGTGAATGCGCCGCGACGATGACCAAAGAGCTCGCTCTCGAGCAGGTTGTCGTTGAACGCGCTGCAGTTGGTGGCGACGAACTGCTTGTTTGCGCGACGCGAGCCCTGGTGAATTGCCTTCGCTACAAGCTCTTTTCCCGTCCCGTTTTCGCCGAGCACGAGCACCGTCGCATCGCTCTGGCGAATGCGCTCCAGCAGCTTGAAGAGCGCCATCATCGGCGGGCTGCGTCCGATGATCACGGGGTGCGGTTGGACAACCTCCACCTTCTTGGTGCGGATGCCTTCGATCTCGCGAAGCGCTGCGGCCAGGGCGCGCTCCGTGAAGCGCTCGTCGTCCTCGGTGCCAGTTACATCGACGGCCACACGGCCGCCTGTGGGAAGGGGTGCGCTGCGTGTCATTCGGTCGCTCGATCCTTTGCCACGTTGGTCACGACCGCCGCCCTTAGCACGCACCCCAGAAGCACGTAAGAGGCACGTGAGGCCTGTGACGTGTGCGATACTGCGGCCGTGCGGACGCCCCAAAAGACCGTTCCCGACGGTCACCGAACCACCCCGCTCATCAAGCTTCCGCAGTCGAGCATTCCGCCGCCGCGCGACGGCAAGCCCAAGTTGCCCGTCCTTGTCGTGCTCTCAGGTGAGCAGGTCGGTGAGCGTGTCGCACTGCAGGCGCGCACGGAGATTGGGCGCGACCGTCGCTGTCACCTTCAGCTGCGCGACCCACTGATCGCCATGCAGCACGTGACGATTGAGGAGACGCGCTCGGCTTCGCGCTGGAACCTCACTGCACATACGGGCGCGATGACGAAGCTGCACGGCAGCTGGGTGGGCTCGCATGAGACGCACGAGCTGCGCGCAGGGGATGAGCTTCAGCTTGGCGACACGCTGATCCGCCTTGAGCTCCACGATGAGGTTGAGCAGGAGTTCGATCGCATCGTCGTCCAGCGCCTGCAAACGGATGAACTCACGGGCCTTCTCTCGCGTCGCAAGTTCGAGCAAGAGTTCGACGCGCTGCTGGAGCAATCACAAGGTGGGCTTGTGCTGGTGCTGCTCGACATCGACGGGCTCAAGCGCGTCAACGACACCCACGGGCACCTCGCAGGCGCCTCGGTCATCTCGACCACGGGGCGCGTGATTCGCCGCGTCCTTGGCTCGCGCGGCATCGGTGCGCGCCTTGGTGGTGATGAGCTGGCCGTCGCGCTTTTTCTGCCTCCCGATCAAGCGCTCGAAGCCGTGGAGGCGATGCTCGAGGCCGTGGCGTTTACGCCCTTTGAACACGAGGGTGCCCGCATCTCGGTGACCATCTCGGCAGGGCTCGCTTGGGGCACCGCGGAACGTGTCGCGGAGTCTGCCGATTCGCCTCGCATCGCAATGATGGCGCGCGCGGACAAGGCGCTCTTTGAGGCCAAGCGTCGGGGCGGCAACACGGCGATTTGCGCGCCTCCGGCATCGCCCGGGGAAGGCTGAGCGTTCCTCCACGGTATGGTCGTCAGCAATTGTTCATCGAAGGTAGCGCAGCGATGGATTCAGACTCCCAACACGTGCAGCCCCGGCGTCGCTCCAGAACCAAGCTTTTGCTGCTGCTCGTTGTGTTCGGTATCGCCGCTGGCATGAGTGCATGGGTCTATGCCCAGTCCGAGATGATGACGGTCCACACCGTCTATTGAGACGATGCTGACGCTTCTCCTCGCGCTCATCCCTCATATCGGAATCGCGATCTCAGCGCTCTCTGCCGGCCTCTTCTTCGAGCATGCATTCGGTCAGGGCGAGCCCGAGCGCTTTCGCGCATCCGACATGGGCTACGCCCTCGTCAACGTCGGCCTCGTCTCGCCCCTCGCGACCGCGTTGCTGACTGCCGCGGAGCCCTGGGTGCGCATGGCTCAGCCGCTCGCGGTGCATCCCCTGGTGGGTCTTGTCGTCGGGTTCTTCATCTTTGAATTCATCACGTACGCACTTCATCGTCTCTGGCACGCATCGCCCGTGTTGATGCGATTTCACCGCGTGCATCACGCGCCCCATCTCTCCGTCATGGTCGCGTTCCGCATGCACCCGCTGGAGACCCTGGCGTACATGCTGCTCGGAAATCTACCGCTGGTGATCCTCGGCATGCCCGCCTGGGGAGGCATCTATGTGTTGCTCGCGGAGCGCACCTACAACGTGCTCCTTCATGCACGCGTGCCGTTTCGACTTGGGGTCCTTGGAAAGGTCTTCGCGAGTGGCGAGTTTCACCATCGACATCACGCGTCGGGTAAGGCCGCGAACTTCGGTGGCGTCGTCTCGATCTTCGATCACCTCTTTGGAACGGCTGCGCCGCGTCCTAGAGCGTGTCTTCAAACCCGCACATCCTCTTTCTTTGAGGATCGACACGAATTCGAGAACGTGATCTACGGTTTCGGTGCGACGTCACGAACTCACCGACATTGAATGGTCCCGGATCGAGCCC
>JBILQT010000518.1:0-3524 GCA_044373065.1 Sandaracinaceae bacterium | reverse complement strand
AAGCTCCGACTCGCTGTACTTTGCGAGCTCACGCTCAGGCACAAAGAAGCTCTGATGCACCGCATCGGCCTCTTGATCCCCCGCGCGATGCACCTCGTAGAGCACCTCCTTGGCGAAGAAGCCGCTGTAGCTGAGCAGCCCCTCGTAGACGGCCCCAAGCTCACCGATGCCAAGCTCGGCGTAGCTGATGCGACCGCGCCCCTTCGCGGCCGTCCCGCGCCTGCCCTCAGGCGAGAGCGAGAGGAGGCGGATGATGTTTTGCAACGTCTCGTTGCGCAGCTTCACGCGCGAGAGACGCGGTGTGCCATTGGGCGAGAAGAGCGTGCTGTGCAGGCCATCCAGACGAAAGCCACGCGCCTCCGCGCCGAGCTGCAGCTGCGTTGGGTTCCACCCCTCGTTCACCAACGCAAAGAGCTTCTGGAGGCTCTCGTGAAAGAAATACCCCTCGCGCGATTCAGGCGTGGAGAGCGGCACTTGCTCCAGCTCGCGCAGCACTTCGAGGCTGTAGCCGCGCATGTACTCCTCGCTCTTCATCGGCAGCCCACGCAGCTCGCCTGCCCGCGCCTCGGCGTAGAAGAGGAAGAGCAAACGGAAGAGATAGATGAGACACTCATCGGTCAGCTCACGTGCGGCACTTTCACCGCGAGGTGAAGCAGCCAACTCAGCGTCATAGAGACGCGCCTTGGAGACGGTGCGCTCGTAGTGAACGGCCTCATTGCCCAAGAGCTCGATGGCCTCACGCGCCGCAAACTTGAGGTTCGCACTCACGCCCACCGCATGCTGATGCGAGCGCTCCATGAGCGCGTCGTGAAGGGCTGGGGTTCCTTGTGGAGCAAGGAAATCACGCGCGAGCAGTGCCGTCGTGATGCGCAGCGCCACAGGGTCGCGACGACGCAGCAAGGTCTCCATGTCGAAGCGCAAGAACTGGCCACGACCCCAACGCGCACGCTCGGCGAGCACCATCTCTTGGGCACCGATCACAAGCACCCAGCGAGGCGGAGCCTGCACGGCAAAGAGCGCGGCGACCGTCTCTTCAAGCGTCATGTCGTGAGGGAGCGTGAGCCCCTCATTCACGGCCTCCGCAGGCAGGCGCCCAATGCGGCTCACATCCTCCGAGAGCAGCTGCCCTTCCTCATGCGGCCACCCGCCTTCGAGCACGTGCACCAAGGGCACAGCCTGGGCGCCTGCGACTATTGACACACTTGCCAATAGCGGGACAGCATCCGAGACACGCGCCGAGGTTTCGAGCACCGCGTATTCGTGAGGCGTGCGCTCGTAGCCAAGCGCTTCGAGGAAGCGAACGACGAGCTCATGCGACATCTCTCTGCGCGTCGCCTCCGAGGTGCACTCCGCGCCCGCACGCAGAAGCTGAGCCCCCAGCGCACGCACCTTGGCCACACGCGCTTCGAGCTTCTCCAAGAGCGCTGGCTCTTGCGCGTTCACCTCTTGGGGGAGTCGCTCACCGAGATAGTGCGCACTGAAAAATTCACCGACGTTGTCGATGCCTGTGAGGTCTGCTGTCATGTTCTTTCGCTCTCGGAAATCGTGTGCCGTTCAGCGAGTTCGCTCATTGGGCACGCAAGATTCTGGTTTCAGCGCGAGCGCCCCCGGAAGGAGCGACTGAGGCGTGGCAGCGCCACGTCGCAGGGAGTGACTGAGGAGGTAAGCCGCGATCAAACCAGAAGATAAGTGCCTCACTCTCCCGAAAAGACGGCTGCGAGGCGCACATACGGCGAGCCCGTTGCTTGAAGCGACTTCAGCAACTGCTCGTGGTTTTCTTTGATGCGAAGCAGCTCAGCCCGCTCACGCGCGATGCGGTCTTCGACATGCTTGGGGATGCGCGCACTGCGCTTGGTCCATGGAGCCCCGGCATTGTCCAAGAGTGCATTCGAGGCCGTGAGCCATTGCTCCAAGCGACGCGTCTCGGTGCGTGCGCGCTTCACCAAATCCGCCTTCACAAAGCGCTGACGCTCGGCCTGCACACGCTTGGTCGCCTCCTGCACGATGCCGGGCACCAGCGCCTGAAGCGCCTTGGTGCGATCCGAAGTCTTGCCCGTGTTCACCAGGCCCTTCTTGAGCCCCACGCGCGCAATCACCTCATCGAGCGAGAGCGACTGTGCCTCCGAGGACGACTGGGTCTCGATGCGCGCCTCATGCGTGACGATGCCCATCCACTGCGCAACCACCGCCTCAGACTCGTGATTGAACATCGAGCCTTGAAGCAAAAAGATCGCGTTGCCCGCACCGAGCGAAGGCACCCGCATGATCGGCGCCTCACCACGCGCATAGGCCGAGCCCAGCGCATCGAGAATCCACTCCACGAGCGGATGCTGCTCCCAGAGCAAATGCCACTCAGGCCAACGCCCTTCATCGTCGAGCGCGGCACGCAGCTTCGTCATCACGAGCTCACGCCCCTGTGCGAGCCGATAAGGCTGACCCTTCGCCGGAATGCCCTCGCGAGGAAGGAAGCCCTCACGGTGCCGCCGAAAGGGCTCAGGCGCCTCAATCGTGACGAAGCGCTCCTCGGCATTCGAAGTCCACTTCAAGGGCTCGGGGCCAACGACGGGGTGGCTCTCCAGGTGATGCAGCGCTGCGACAAGCAGCTCGTAATCCGAAGCGAAGAGGCTCGGCGTCTCGGCAATCAACGACTCCACCAGAGGCGTGCGCGCTTGCTCTGCCTCGATGCCCGCCAAGAGCGCGAGCAGGTCAATCTCAGGCTCCTCGATCACGTCCGGTGGAGCCTCGATCGGAGTCTCTTTCCCGAGAGGGAAATCAGCAACAGCAGTGTCGGTCGCTTCATCGACGGCACGAAGGGCCGCATCGGCATCATTCGCAAGGCGTGGCGCATCCGGCAGCAGCTCGTCTGCGTCTTTGCCCGAGGCCAAACCTTTGAGGACGAAATCCTCCTCGCGCTCCGCATCGTAGAGACCGAGCAACGCGCCCGGGTCACCCAGCTGACGCTCGACCTCACGCTCCTTCTCGATGAGCCGCTCCACCACATGCTGGTCGGCCGTCTGCCCCTTCGTCTTGGTGATCAGATAGCGAAGGTGCGGCGTGTGCTGCTGGCCAAAGCGATCGATGCGTCCATTGCGCTGCGTGAGACGAATGAGCGACCAAGGCACATCGAAGTGAAAGAGGTGGTGGCATTGGTGATGAAGGTTCACGCCCTCGGAGGCCGCATCCGAGCAGAGGAGCACCCGCAGCGGGCTCTCCGCATGACCAAACGATTCGACCAACGCGCGTTGCTTGGTCTCATCCGCCTCACGTGCCGTGAAGACGCCGATCGCATCGTCACTCTTCAGATTGAAAGACTCCGCGAGCACGCGTTTGAGGTAGTCGAGCGTCGCGATGCGCTCCGAGAAAATCACCACGCGTGGTGAACGCTTTCCGCCATCAAAGCCAATCTTGCGAAGCTCTTCGAGAAGACGCGCGAGCTTTCCAAAACCCCTGTCTTGTGCGGCAACCACGAGATCGCGCAGTTGATGAATGCGCTCCAAGTCCTTCTCGATCTCGCCCGCGCGCGG
>JBILQT010000170.1:0-15620 GCA_044373065.1 Sandaracinaceae bacterium | reverse complement strand
AAACGAGGAGGCCTGAGCGGCCGAGCTTGAGGTAGCGCATGCCCTCGAAGTACCGCTTTCCGCCGAGATGAAGCAACGCCCTGGCACGCCTGGCTAGGCGAACGAGGAGGCGTCGCGATCGAGACTGAGAGACAGAAACACGGTCGCCGCGTTAGGCTCCGAAGCGCCCTTCCCTCCAAGCAATCGCCCACCGAACGCATCCCACTTCGATGTCCGCCACGCCCCACCGCACTGACCTGACTGACCGCGTGCTGATGAACAAGCTGCGCGTCGTTCGCCTCGTTGGCGAAGGTGGGATGGGCGCGGTCTACGAGGTCGAGCACCTCATCACGCGGCATCGGCGCGCACTCAAGGTGATGCACTCAAGCTACGCATCGAGCCCCGAGACGATCGCGCGTTTTGTCCGCGAGGCGGGTGTCGCGGGGACGCTCAAGACACCACACGTGGTCGAGACCTACGACGCAGGTCAGCTTGATGATGGCTCGCCGTACGTGCTCATGGAGCTGCTTGAGGGGCGCACGCTCGGCGGCCTTTTTGAGTCGGGCGAGAAGGTGCATGTCGGGCGCCTTGTGGGCCTCATCTGCCAGGTGCTTGAGGGCCTCGACGTCGCGCATCGCGCGGGCATCGTTCATCGCGACATCAAGCCAGACAATGTCTTCGTCGGCGTTGGCCAGCGCGACATGCCGCGTGTGACCTTGCTCGACTTCGGCATCTCGAAATTTCTCGATACGCAGTTCGACGTGAACGCCTCGCTGACGGCCGAGGGCGCGATGATGGGCACGCCCTACTACATGTCGCTTGAGCAGGCCTCAGGGCGCGTCGACATCGATGTGCGCAGCGACCTCTACTCGGTCGGCGTGATGCTCTACGAGGGCCTCGTCGGGCAGAAGCCTTACGAGGCGACCTCGCTCACTGCGCTCGTGGTGAAGATTCACGAGGGCGATCACATCACCGTGCAAAAGGCCGCGCCGCACATCCCCGTGGAGCTGGCCAATGTCGTCGAGAAGGCGATGGCGGTGCGACGCGAGGACCGCTACCAGACGGCCTCCGAGTTGCTCGCCGCGCTCGTTCCGTTTGCAGACTCTCGCTACGTCGTCTCGCTGCACACGCTTCGTCTCTCGAACAACTTCGACAAGACGATCGATGCGACCACGACGGCCGCAATCACCAAGCCGCGCGCTGCGTCGGCGCCTCCACCTCCGCCGCAAAAGCCTCTGTGGCCGAAGCTCGCGGCGCTCGGTGCCGTCGCCGCGATCTCCGTGGGTGCCTACGTCGTGACACGAGAGCCTTCGGCGACGCCCGAGGCGATCGCGCCTGAGGTGACTCCCCCCGTCGTCGTCCCCGAGGTGACCCAGGTCGCAGCGACGCCCGAAGTCACGCAGGTCGCGACGCCAGAGGTGCCGCCTGTTCCGGAGGTGACGGTCACGCAGACACCCGTGGCCGAGCGTCCGCACACGACGCGCGTGCGTCCCGAGACGCCTGTTGCACAGCCCGAGACGCGCCCGTCCCTGCCACCGGAGACGCAGACGACCATGCAGACCGTCGAGACAGCGCCCCCCGTGCCAGTCGAGACAACGATGCAGGCAACGATGCAGACTGAGGCGACGACGCAGATGGGCGGGCGGCTTGAGCTGGATCGCACCGCGTTCGAGTGAGCGCCGCGCGCCTCCACGCACGCCTTGGAGTGAGTTGACCAATACGGCTCTGCGTGAAAGGGGTTGCGCCCTCGAAAGCTGCGCATGCGCCCCTCACCTGATTTCAAGCGTTCGTCCCACCTCGTCGCCATCACGCTCGTGAGCGCGTGTGTCATGTCGTTTGTCGCCGTTGCATGCGGTGGCGGCGAGCCTGAGGGCCCGCCGGATGCGTATGTCGTCCCCGTCGATGCGAACGAAGATGCCGCGCCTCCTCCGCCGCCGGGACCGCCGCGTCGTCTCTTTGCCAAGCGCTTTGTTGTGAAGGTCTTTGCGGAGCCCGATCGCGAATCCGCACGCCTTGGCTTCTTGCGCGCAGGCTCGGTGCATATGTCCACCACGCATGACGCGCTCCATACCGAGCGCTGTCGCGGCGGTTGGTATGGCCTTGAGTCAGGCGGCTACGTCTGTACCGGCCTCGATGTCACGGTCTTCGATGGACGCCGCCTCCCCTCGCGTCCGCCCGCACAGCCCGACTACGAGGCGCCGCTCCCTTATCGGTACATGCGCAATCACCGCAACAACCTCCCGGTGTATCGCCGCCTTCCGACGGACATGGAGGCCATGATCCACGAGGGCTATCGGCCACCGGGCATCGCGGAGCTTCCACCTGAGGTGCAGGAGGCGATTGCGGCCATCCAACCAGCCTCGGGCCCAGCAGCCACAGCGGCGCAAGAGGGCGAGGTGGTCGAGGGCGAGGAGCGCGAGGTTGCGACCTTGGCTTCGCTTCGCGGCGAGCGCGGAGGCATCGTGCAGCAGTACCAACTGCGCGGCTTCGTCATGTCGGTCGACCGCGATTTCCGCGTGGGCGGGCGTCGCTATTGGCGCACGCTCTCGAACGGCTACGTGCCCTACCACGCGCTCAGCGAGGTCCGCGGCTCCAGCTTCCAGGGCATCGCGCTCGCGGCCCCCGATGCAGAAGGCCCGCACATGCCCGTCGGCTTTGTGATGTCGTCGAAGGTCGCCCGCGTCTCGCGTGATCGTCAGGGGCATCCAACGCGTGCGCGCCGCGCGGAGTACCACGACAGCTTCACCATCACGGGCGAGGAGACCTACCGCAACAACCGCTACGTCGTGACGCCGGAGGACAACCTCTACCGCGCAGAGGAAGTCCGCATTCTCACGCAGGCCACCGAAGTGCCCGAGGGCGTCGGCGAGAACGACAAGTGGATCGATGTCGACCTCGAGCACCAAACGCTCGTGGCCTACGAGGGCCTGCGCCCTGTCTACGCGACGCTCGTCTCCACCGGCCGCGTCCGCGACCCCGATGACCCGAACCGCGACATGCGCACTCCGAGCGGCCTCTTCCGCATCACGAGCAAGCACGTCTCGCACACGATGGACGGCGACCACGCGACCGACGGCCCCTACTCCATCGAAGACGTCCCCTACGTCATGTACTTCCAGCTCGCATTCGCCCTGCACTCGGCCTTCTGGCACGACGGTTTCGGGCGCCCGCGCTCACACGGCTGCGTGAACCTCTCCCCGCTCGATGCGCGTTGGATCTTCAACTGGGCAGGACCGACGCTGCCGCAGAACTGGCACATGGTCGCGCCACGCGACGACAACCCGGCCACGTGGGTCTACATCCACGGCGAGACGCCCGAAGGTTGATGGCACCCCACCGCCATGACGATTGGCGGTAGGCAAGCGAGGCGCGCTCAGGCTATGCAGCGCCCGTCCAATCGTTCCCGTTCCTGATCGACTCAGCGGAGGTTCTCATGGTGGAAAAAGTATCGAAGGTTTGGCTCGACGGAAAACTCGTCGATTGGGACAACGCCAACGTCCACATCATGACGCACACGCTCCACTACGGGCTTGGCGTCTTCGAGGGCATTCGTTGCTACGAGACGCATGACGGGAAGAGCTCGATCTTCCGCCTGCGCGAGCACGTTCGTCGCCTCTTCGACTCGGCGAAAATCTGCACGATGCCGATGCCGTACACGCAGGATGAAATCGTCGACGCGTGCATCGAAGCCGTGCGCGCCAACGGCCTCAAGGCCTGCTACCTGCGCCCCATCGCCTTCCTCGGAGACGGCGCCATGGGCCTCGGCGCCGTGAACCCCACACGCGTCGCGATCGCGGTCTGGCATTGGGGCGCCTACCTCGGCGAAGAAGGCCTGCAGCGCGGCATCCGCGCGAAGGTCAGCTCGTTCACGCGCCCTGGCATCAACATGCTGATGTCGAAGGGCAAAGTGGTTGGCCACTACGTCAACTCCGTGCTCGCCAAGCGGGAGGCACTCGCAGCTGGCTACCAAGAAGCCATCCTTCTCGATGCGGTCGGCCACGTCAGCGAGGCCTCCGGCGAGAACGTCTGGATGGTCCGAGACGGCGTCGTCTACACGCCCGCGATGGGCAGCTCGATCCTCGGTGGCATCACGCGCGACTCGATTCTCGCCATCCTCAAAGAGCTCAACATCCCCGTCGTCGAGCGCGACATCAGCCGCGACGAGCTCTACATCGCCGACGAGATCTTCCTCTGCGGCACCGCCGCTGAGGTGACGCCCGTGCGCGAGGTCGATGATCGCCGTGTCGGCGAGGGCGCCCGCGGCCCCATCACGAAGAAGGTCCAAGACCGCTTCTTCGAGGTCGTGCGCGGCATCAACCCCACCAAGCCGGAGTGGCTGACCTTCGTTTGAACGACTGGTAGCCTCGACGTATGGAAGCGGTCGACCTTCGAAAGCTCAGCGTCGAGGACTACTTGGATCTGGAGAAGTCCAGCGATCAGAAGTGGGAGTTCTACGATGGGGAAGTGTTCGCGATGGCTGGGGCGTCGGCGAAACACAATGCCGTGACGATGAACATTGCGCTTGCCCTGGGGAACGGTCTCAAGCGGTCCGGAGGAAAATGCTTTGCGATGTCCTCGGATCAGAAGATCGAGAGTCGCGGCGGCAAGGGCTACTTCTATCCCGACATCAGTGTGATCTGCGGCAAGCCACGATTCAGCGTGAAACATCGGGCAGCCATCGCGAACCCAAGTGTGCTGATTGAAGTGCTCTCCGAGTCCACGGGCGACTACGACCGGGCGCGCAAGTTCGATCACTACTCGACCATCCCGGAGTTTCAGGAGTACCTCGTCGTCTCCTCGGAAGAGCAGCGAGTCGATCATTGGAAGCGCACGGCGGAGAACCAATGGCTCGTCACGCGGATCACGACGGGCGAGGTTCACCTTGAGTCGATCGGCATCACGCTGACGCTCGATGATGTCTACGCCGACCTGGAACGCGTCGAGCCCTGATCTCGTTCATCACTTCTGCACGAACTGCATTTGCGATGCGCACCAGGGCGCGCCATCCTCGCGCCGCTTCGGGCCTATAGCTCAATTGGTTAGAGCTCCCCGCTCATAACGGGGCTTGTCTCGGTTCAAGTCCGGGTGGGCCTATTTCGATTCACGAAGCTTCGTCTGCCTCAGGTGTGGACGATGCTTGCTTCACGCAACGAAGGGCGGTAACAGCCGCGTGCCCACGGCCCTTTTGACCCAACGTGGGCAGAAGGAGCAAGCGTGCGAGAGCAGCTGAAGGCCCTGGTCCAACTGGCCGAGATTGATTCCAAGGCCCGTGGCATCGACGACCAGCTCCAGGGATTGCCCCGTGAGCTCGAAGACCGTCGCAATGCAGTGAAAAAGCTCGAAGAGCTTGTCCAGCGTCAGCGAACATCGCTGAGCGATGCCGAGCGTCTTCTTGCGCAGCAAGAGATCGATCTCGCAACACGCAACGAGGCGCTCTCGAAGGCCAAGAGCAAGGGCGCGAAGGCCAAGAATGCGCGTGAGGCCGACATGGCTGAGCGCGAGCTCGATGGCACGCGTCGCAGCATCAAGGATGGCGAGACTGAGCGTGATCGCCTGAAGGAGCGCATCGAGAAGACGCGCATCGGCTTGGCCGGACCGCAGGGCTCGCTCGATGAGGCGCGCGCAGAGTTGGCGACGGCCGAAGGTGAGCTCGAGGGCAAGCTCGAGACGCTTCGCAGCGAGCGCACCGCGATCGTCCAGGGCCGCGAGGTCTTCGTCGCGAAGATCGCCAAAGAGCACATGCGCGTTTACGACCGCATCGTGAAGGGCAAGTCGCCGCCGGTCTGCGAGATCGTCAACGGCATCTGCAGCGCCTGCCGCATGAGCGTGGCTCCCCAGCGCGCTGTGCAGACGCAAAAGGGCGAGATCCTCAACTGCCAGATGTGTCAGCGCTTCCTCTACCACCGCAATCTCTTCCTCGACTGAGGTCGCAGCGCGGTGAACGGCACGGCATCCACGTGGCTCTCGGAGCGACCTGGATGCCGCGCTACGTTGTGGGGATGAACCACCACGAAGAGACTCGTTGATGGGCAACATCTTCAGCGGTGAGACGGAGGATTTTCTCCTCTACGTCGCCATCCCTCTCCTCCTCGTCGCCTTGGCCGTGGCAGTCGCGGGGTTCGAGACGTTGCTCCGCGAGCGGCTTCGTGTGCACGCGCCGAGCTGGGTAGAGACGACGGTGAAGCCCACGGACGAGCGAAGCGTTCACTACCGCGCGCCAGCCTCGACGATGCCTTTGCCGGAAGCGCCGCGAAGCATCCAACGGCTCACCCGCTGGGTCGCCCTGTGGAGCATCGCCGTGTGCGTTACCTGGGCGCTCGTTGGCGTCACGCTGAGCGGCACGCAGTTGCTTCTGCCCTTGCTCGGGATGGTCGCAGTCGTTCCCGTCGCACGCACCGCATTCACGCTCTGCGATCGAAACGCAGCGGCGCTCCAGCGCATCGAAACCGCGCGAACTTTCATCCTCGTCCATCACGGCGCCTTCGCGCTCGTCACCACGTGCTTCTTCGCCCTCTTCGCCCTCAGCAATCAGTTCTTCTGGAACAACCCAAGCGGTCACCATCGCAACGAGCAGCTCCTCTGGGTGGTCATCCTCTACTGCGTGGTCGGTATCCCAAGTTCGGTCGTGGGCTTTGTGCTCGCCTCTCGGCTGAAGGCCGCGAGGTCGCTCTATGCGCAAGCGCCGAAGGAATCCGACGAGGCTCGTTGATGGGCAACATCTTCAGCGGCGAGATGGAGGACTTGATCCTCTACGGCGTGATCCCTGGAAGCGCGCTGATCGTCTTGCTCGCGTTGGTTTACGCGCTCTTGTTCGTGCACTCGCTCCTGCGTGCGTACGAAGCATCGTGGCCAAGTCGGCCCATCAACAGAGAGTTCGGAGCGCTCTACCGCCTGCCGGCCGTTGAGGTCGAGAAGGGGGCGCCTCTTCGTGTGCGTCGCCTGGCGTACGCGCTTGTGATCTGGGCCGTCGCGAACGTCGTGCTCTGGGCCACGCTCGCAGCGGTGGCAGCCGCCGTCGGTGTGTATTGGTTCCTTGGCTCCGCGGTGCTCAGTCTGGTGGCGCTGGCTCAGGTGATTCGATCCGCGTTCTCTCTCTGCGACCGAGCGGATGCCCGCGCGCGGCCACGTCTGCATCGAGCGCGCATCTGGATCATTGCGCACCATGTGTTGGCGTTCGGCGTTGGCACCGCGCTCTTCGTTTTGCTGATGCTGACCACTCAGTTCTTCCGGGACGGTGGCGACCACCCGACGCGCCTCATGGGGCAACTCGTTGGCGCCTACCTCGTTGGCGTGATCGTTCCAGCCCTCGCCGCCCCTCCGTTCGTGCGCGCCCTCCACAGCATCGCGCCCCTCTATGTCGCATCGCCTGAGGAATCCGGCGAGCACCTGACCTGAGTCGAAGCCAGCGGCGAATTCCCTGCGAATCCTTATTCGGAATAAGGCCCGGCGATTTCAAAATCGGCTCCGCCTATTCGGAATAAGGCCCGGCGATTTTAAAATCGGCTCCGCCTATTCGGAAATAGGACCCGGCGATTTTAAAATCGAGACCGCCTATTCGGAGATAGGACCCAGCGATTTTAAAACCGAGACCGCCTATTCGGAGATAGGACCCGGCGACTTTAAAATCGGGACCGCCTATTCGGAGATAGGACCCGGCGATTTTAAAATCGGGACCGCCTATTCGGAATAAGGACCCGGCGATTTTAAAATCGGGACCGCCTATTCGGAATAAGGACCCGGCGACTTTAAAATCGGGACCGCCTATTCGGAGATAGGACCCGGCGATTTTAGAATCGGGACCGCCTATTCGGAATCACTTCGGCGCCCTCCCCTCGTTCCAGGCACCTCGCGCCCAGCTTGGCGACCAGACGCGGTGCAGTCGGGAATGAGCGGACGATGCGAGACGAACCCGCGCGATGGCCCTTGCCCCCGTCGCGAGGGTTCGCCAAGCTCGTGCCCTTTGATAGACCGCTTTCTCGTTCAGGACGTCTGACGAGAAACACAACCCGAACTAGGGCTGCTCATGCGTTTCGCAACCACGCTGGTCGCAACCACACTCGCTCTTGCTCCGCTCCTTGCCGCACCGTCGGCTGCGGAGGCTCAACAGCAACGTCCACGGCGTCGCGCCGCGGCTGCCGCGCAGACGGTCGATGGCGCGGGCCCGACGCCGACCATGGCGGAGTTCGACGCCATCGTGGCGCGCATGCAGGGGACCAACCCGGATGAGGTTCGTGAGTCGATCACGCTGCTGACGATTCTGAATGATCCGGCTGCGATCGCGCCGCTCTCGGCGTTGCTTCGCACGGGCCAGACGGATGTGATCACGGACGCCGCGCTGGAGGCGCTTCAGCGTCTGGAGATGCCCGCATCCCTCGATGTGCTCACGGAGTACACGCATCATCGTCGTGTGGGCGCGCGTCGTCGTGCGTACGCCGCGATTGCGACCATCGAAGACAGGCGCGTTCCGACCCTGCTGGAGCAGGGCCTTCGCGACAGCGACCGCACGATTCGCGAGGACGCCGCACAGTCGCTCGGACGCATCGGTGCACGCGGCTCGCTGGAGATGCTCTTCCGCGCATTCGAGCGTGGTGTGCTGAGCGCGAGCGAGTCGATTGGCCGCCTTGGCACCGACGCGGATGTTGCGCGCTTCACCGCCTTCCTCGGCCGCATGCCGATCTCCGTCATGCTCGGCGGCTACGATCAATTCCTTCAGCGTCGCGACATCGCTGACAGCGTGAAGATCGAGATCATCAACCGCTTGCTCGAAGTCTCCGGACGCATGGTCTGCCAATCGCTGATGAACTTCCGCGACACGATGCCGCCGCCCGGAAGGACGCCTCCGAATGAGCTGCGTCGTGCGCTGACCACGGCGCTTGATCAGATTGCCTGGGATGGCGGCGCAACACGCTGTCGCTCGCTGGATCGCGCGGCGACGGCTGCGGCTGGGGGTGCACGATGAGCCGCAAGATCATCACCGCGTTTGCAGCACTCGCATTGCTCGGCGGCTGCGGTGGAAGCGGCACTGGCGAGGCGGCCTTCAGCTATCAGTTCGCTGACAACCAGGTCGACGACATGACGCGCGTCGTGCAGCGCTTGCCCGAGGCGCGCTCTGCGAGCCGCCCGGAGAACGCGAGCGGAAGCGCGTTGGCCGTTGTCACGACGCACGAGGCGCCACGCCAGGTTGCAGCCATCGATGTGCTCACGGGTGAGCAGCGTTGGTCGATTGCGCTCGATGCGCAGACACGTCCCGAGATTCTCGGCGACATCGTGCTGACGTCGGAGCGTCATCGCGTGGTTGCGCTCGACCTCGCCACCGGCCGCATGCTCTGGGAGGACAACCTCCCCGACCTCGCCTACGTCGGTGCAGACCGCGAGGGGCAGACCGTCTTCATGGCGTTTACGGTGGGCGCCACCGGCGGTGCGCGTCGCGTTGGCCATTTGGTCGCCGTGGATGCGCGCACGGGTGCAGAGACCTGGCGCCACGAGGTCGAGGGCGTGTTCGGTCAGCCGGTCGCGAGCGGCGGCATGGTGTTCGTCCCCTACGAGCGCCAGAACGTTGCCGTGTTGGATGGCGCGACAGGCATCGAAGAGGCGCGTCTTCGTTCTACCGATGACGTCATCGCCTGGGTCTTCCGCGACCCAACCGGCGTCTACTACGGCCACCGCGGCCTCTATCGCCTCACGCATGAGTCGGTGACGGGAACGCGCGCAGGTTCGATGCACATCGAGCCGCCCCTCCCTGTCATTCCGCCGATTCACGAGGGCGAGCCAGAGCGCGTGGTCGAGCTTCACGACGACGGCTTCCTTCCCAAGCCCGGCACGCGCTCCGCACGCGGACGCATTCACCTCTACTT
The DNA here is from genome assembly GCA_044373065.1 of Sandaracinaceae bacterium. Classification (GTDB taxonomy): domain Bacteria; phylum Myxococcota_A; class Polyangia; order Polyangiales; family Sandaracinaceae; genus JAFLCL01. Next base: position 5,787 of record JBILQT010000170.1, on the reverse strand, counting down.
CGCTCCGCGCCTGCCCAACGACGCCGAGGAAGTCGGCGTGCTCGGCGACACCTACTACTTCGTCTACTACCGCTACGTCTTCGGCATGAACACCGACGGCACGATGCGCTGGGCGCGCATCCTTGAGCAGGACGTCATCGGTGCGCAGGTCGTCGAGGGCGGCATCCTGACGGTCGGCGAGCAAGGACAGATGCGTGTCCTTGGCCACAACAACGGCGCCGATGCTTGGGCAGGCGGGCCGACGGGCATGCAGCTGGCGAGCGTCTCGCTCGATGCAGCTGGCATCGCAGCGACACCCACAAACGCCGACCCACGCCCCCTGCGCGAGGTGCTCAACGAGATTGCGGTCGACCCGGACAACCGTCTTGTGACGGCACGCGCTTACGCCGTTCGCGCACTCGCGGCGATCGAAGACCCGGAAGTCACGCGTGACCTCCTCGACCTCTACCAGCAGCGCTCGATGCCGCGTGCGCTTCGTGATGCGATCAGCTCAGCGCTTCGCTCGCGTCGCACGGGCGGCGAGTACCTCGTGCAGGCGCTCTCGCGTCGCTACGACTTCATCGAGGGCACGGAGGGACCGCCGCTTGAGGTGATCGTTCCCTCGCTCGTCGACATGCACGCAACGCAGGCCGTTCCCGGCCTTGTGCAGCAGCTTGCTGACCATGAGACCTCGCCCGCAAACCTCGTGCTTGTCGCGCAGGCGCTCGCCGAGCTTGGCGATGCCTCGACGGTGCCAACGCTGCAGGGCTTCCTCTCGTTCTACCGCTCGGATTCGACGTTCGCGGAGAACGCGGATGCCTTGAGCTGGGCAGCGCAGGGCATCTTCAGGCATGGCGGTCCAGAAGGGCGTCAGATGCTCACGGCGCTCGCAGCGGAGTCGCGCACCGTCGCGCCGCTCTCGGCATCGATTCGTGGCTTCTTCGAGAACGAGCAGCGCCAGGCCGAGGCACTCGCAGCCTCCGAAGCCGCAGAGGCGCAGCGCGCCGCTGAAGAGGCTGCCCGCACGGCCGCCGCCGCGCTTCCAACGCGCCTGACGCAAGAGCAGATCAACCAGACCTTCTCGGAGCACGCCGACCCGATTCGCGCATGCGTTGGCGCCGAGGTCGGGCGCAATCCGCAGCTCGGCCAAGTGCGCCTTGTGTTCATCCTCAACTCCGATGGTCACGCGAGCGAGATCGGCGTGGCGCCTGCGACGCCTGAGTTGGTCACGTGCCTCTCCGAGCACGTCAGCACGATTCAGTTCCCGCAGTTCCGACAGCGCCGTCAGCGCGCATCGTTCACCGTCTCGCTGCGCAACGGTCAGGCCGTCGCGACGACCTCGCAGAACGTGCTGGAGCAGCGCCTCCCGGCCGATGCGCCCTGGTGGACCTGGTGGACGCGTCGTGCGGAGGCCGGTCAGACGATGACGGTTGCTGCTGCGGACAACGTGACGATGCCCTGGTGGGAGCACCGCCCCGCGCCGGTGCGTGTGGTCACGCAAGCGCCGTCTCCGCAGGTGCCAGAGGGCGTGACGACCGATCCGGTCGTTGAGCCGACCGAGACGGGTACCGGCTGGTGGCAGGGCGCGGGAACGGCTGAGCCAGAGCCGGAGCCCGTGGTGGAGACACCGCCCGCACCCGTTGCGCCCACACCGCCCCCACGCGGACGTCGCGGACGTCGCGGAGCCGCAGCGCCAACTCCACCAGCCGCGCCCGAGACGCCCGTGGCACCGACGACACCCGAAGGGCCTGTCGCGGCACCCGCAGCGCCAGCAGCGCCTACGGCACCCGCAGCGCCTACGGCACCCGCAGCGCCTACGGCACCCGCAGCGCCAGCAGCCCCGCCACCTGCTGCAGAACCCGAGAACCCCTGGTGGGCGCCAGCAGGTGGAGCGGCGGCTCCCGCAGCGCCAGTGGCTCCAGCAGCGCGCCCAACCGCTCCTGCGGCTCCTGCCGCTCCGGTTGCGCCAGCTGCTCCCGCAGCTCCGGTTGCGCCGGCTGCTCCTGCAGCACCCGTTGCCCCCGCGGCCCCAACCCCGCCCGCAGCCCCTGCGGCGCCCGCGCCTCGCGGACGCGCACCAGCGGCTCCCGCAGCGCCCGCTGCACCCGCTGAGCCCGAGAATCAGTGGTGGGCACCCGCCCAATAGAACGCTTCTCAGAAAACAAAACGCGCGCCCTCGAGAGAGAGCGCGCGTTTCGCTTTTGTGATCTTCAGCGTGACGCGCTGGTGAGCCTGGAGACGAGCTCGGTCGAGAGCGTGGAGAGCGCCGGGTCGCCGTCGAAGCGGTCTGGGTGCAAGCGCGCGACGAGGTCACGCATCGCCCGCCTTCGCGCAGTCACGTCGGCGATGGCCGGTGTGAGGCCCGCCGCCCCGCGCTGCCGAAAGGTCTGCGCTGCACGGACAAGCCCACGCTCATCCTCGCTCATCGCCTTGGTGCAGAGCCCTGCCGATGCCGCACGCGTCATCCAATCGCCTGTGCTCGCATGCAGCGCGTGAATCTCCACCGGATGCAGTGCCGCGCGTGAAGCCCACCAACGTCCAAGCTCATCGAGAGTCCCGGGTGCGGCATTCGGTGGCGGCGTTGGCAGTGCACGGAGCGCCTCAGCGACCAAATCGCACACGCTCATCGCCTCGGTGAAGGGCCGCACAGAGACGCCATCTGCATGCCAAGTCGCCTTCACGTCCGACCAGCGCGCCAGCTCGCGCACGCGCAGCCGCATCTGCCTTCGCAGGGCCCAGGCGAGCTCGTTTCGCGGCGTCTTTCCCTCGGCCACGCTCTGCGCACCCCAGGACGAAGTGCGCTCACTCGGCCTTGCGACGAACTCACCCAAGCGCGGGCCGAGGTCGCCTTCAAACGCTGTTGCAAGCCCACGCGTGAACTCAAGCCGCGCACTGCGCCCGTGCGACTCGAACACCATCGCGCCTGTCGCCTCCGCGCGCGCCATCAAGAGCAGCGAGCGAATCCATGTCGGTGCAGTCCACATCGAAGCCGGACGAGCGTTCATGCTCGACGGCTACAGGAACCCCGGCCGTGCCCGCAACTTATCGACGACCTTCGGCGCGCGCTCGACGAGGGCTGCGTACTGCACGCGCAGCTCCTTCCAGTCGACCCCGTGACGCGCGGCCACTTCTGCCAGGCTCTCGCTCGACTGCGCTGCCTGAAGGACGGCGTAATCGACGCACGCGGCCAGCACCGCCACACTGATGGCGTCTACCTGAAGGAGCTCTCGCACCTGAAACCAGAGCTTGCGAACGCGCCGATAGCGCAGCGAGTTCATCGGCATGTGTGCGCGCACGATCGACATGACCGGGTCTTCGTCCGGTGCCTTGGGCGGCGAAGTCGGCGCGCTTGTGGAGACGGCGAGCGGCTTCCTCGGGGCCTTCGGTTTGCGTGCGGGTGGATTCTGCCCGCGAAGCCGAGCGGCCTCCTCTGCATGCTTGCCACCAAGCCTCTCCAAACAGTCGATGTACGAGACGACCGTCTCCGGCTCTTGCGCGCCGATGGCCTCAAAGGCCTTTCGCAGATGCGGCAGCGCACGCTTGGGATCATTGCGTCCCACGACCCAAACATGCCCGAGGTTGTGGTGATACCAGGGGTTGGTCGGCGCTTGTCGCAGCGCGATTTGGTAGGCCTTGGTGGCCGACTTGAAGTTGCCGAGCAGCACGTGCGCAATCGCCGTCATTGCGTGGAGCGAGTCGTCGTTGGGAGACGCGCGAAGCACATGCTTGAGGTGCAAGAGCGCACGCCAGGGGTGCTGCTGGATGCGGTGCTCAGCGAGCGCGCGATGGGCCAGCAACGCGGCCTCCGATGCCTCGGGTGCAATCGCCACGAGGCGCTCCAGCAAAGGCTCCATCACGCGCCAACTCTTGCCCGCCTCGATCGCGCGAACGACCTGGGCGTGAAGTCGTGCAGTGGCCTCATCTTCAGGCATCAGCGGACCGTTGTAGCGCGCAGCAGGTGAACCCGGAAGGCGTCATGCCTTCTCCGCGACGATGATCACAAAGCCACCAAAGCGCGCGAGACGCGAGCGCGAAGCCCATTGCTCAAGCGGCGTCCAAAGCTGCTCCGCGAGCGGCAAGCGATAGACCCCCGCCATCGGTGTCAGCACGCGCGCACCCACCAGCCGCGCAACACGCGCATCCTTCGGCAGACGCGCCATCGCCTCACGGACATGCTCCCAACGCGTCGGCACTTCGTCCTCGCGATGACGCTGCCCAATGCGACGCGCGCCGCCGATCCAGCGCGAGAGAAAGCGCAGGCTCGCGCGGTTGTAGACCTCGATGAGCACGTAGCCGCCTGGCTTCACAACGCGAAAGAGCTCGCTCACTGCGCGGTCGATGTCGGGCACATGCGCGAGCACCTTGAACGAGTACGCGACGTCGAATTCACCATCGGCAAAAGGCAGCGATGTCGCATCGCCTTCGTGCACATCGAGCCCGCGTGCACGCGCATGACGAAGCATGCCCGGCGAGAGATCGACTCCGACGGCACGGCTGGCCTCGCGTGCAACTTTCTCCAGCACAAGGCCGGTGCCGCAGCCCACTTCGAGCACCCGCTTTCCGCGCGCGACATCGAGCACGGCACGCACCTCAATCGCATCCACCATCGCGTGGTAACCGCGGTCGCGCCCACGGTCGTAGTGCTCACTGAAGTCGTCGTAGTAGTCGCGGATCTCGTCGCTCATCGGTGCTGGCTCATTCATCGAGGGAGCGCGTCGTAGACTGCTCCGTACGCACGCGCCATCGCATCGGCGCTCAGTTCGCTCTGCGCAAACGCGCGCCCTTGCATCGACGCGGCATCGCGCGCTTCGGGCGCAAGCATCGTCTCAAGCGCCTCGCGCATCGCCTCCGCATGGTGTTCGACACCCACCGCTGCGCCCTCCTCCGCAAGCTCGTAGGCCGAAGTCCCGCGCGAGACGATGACCGGCACGCCGAGGTGAAGCGCCTCGAGAAGAATGAGCGGGTGATCGACTTTCGCGAAGAGCGAATTCGTCGGCAGCGCCACCACATCGCAGGCCGCGAGCAACGCGTGAATGTCGGGCGATGTACCCGCCCAGACGATGCGAACACCACGCGCCCCCGCCCTCGCATGAAGCGCCGCCTGCTCTGCCTCGGCGGACTTGGTCTTCGCGCGCGTGGCCATCACGAGCACGGTCTTGTCGCGTAGCGTCTCGGAGGCGCATGCATCGATCATCAGGCGTGCGCCATCGCCGTGCTCAAGGTCGCCCACGAACGCAACGCGGAGGTCTACTTTGGGGATCCGAACGCGCTTCACCTCGGCAGCAACGCGAAGCTCAGTCGGCTGCAAAGGCGGGCGAACCGTTGGGCGAATGCGCACGAGACGAGAGGCCGCGATGCCTTCTGCGAGCGCGCGCTTCTCGGCTGCATGCGAGAGCACAACGACACGGTCGGCGTAGACGACCTCGGCGAGGAAAGTCCCCGCGTGAGGCAGTGAGGCGAGTGTCTGCACACTTGAGCGTCCTCGTGTGAGCGCGCGCATGGCGAGAGCGTTGGCAGCCGTCGGCGCGAACACGGCGTGCACGATGTCCGCACGGACGAACGCAGCCCTCGAGAGCCAACCGAGGCGCGACGCTCCGACGTGAATCGCCTCTACGCCCTCTCCAAGGGCGGCCCCCTTGATCCCGAGCGCGGACACCGCACGTCCTTGTGCCGCAAGGCCTTGCGCGAGGTCGCGCGCCAGAACTTTGCTGCCGTTGGTCCAGGGCGCACCCAGTGGCGCAGACACGATGAAGATGCGTCCGCGGCTCATCGCATCTCATTCACATCGAGCTGTTTCATCACAACGCA
>JBILQT010000517.1:0-3542 GCA_044373065.1 Sandaracinaceae bacterium | reverse complement strand
GCCATCGACGTCATCGGTGCCCTCGTCCGCATCGGTGACGCCGTCGCCGTCGTCATCGTTGTCGGTGGTGTTGGGCACACGGTCGCCGTCGAAGTCTGCCAAGCAGACCGTGGGCTCGCCGCTGCAGACAAAGCGGGGCTCGACTGCGCATGCGGCGCTGCAGCCGTCGCCGGCTGTCATGTTCGCGTCGTCGCACATCTCGGAGCCCGCGATCGTTCCATCGCCGCAGCCCGTCGTGCAGACCGAGGGTGAGCCGATGCAGGCGTAGCCGCGCTCGACACCACACATCGCGTTGCAGCCATCGCCTGCCGTCGTGTTCGAGTCGTCGCAAGCCTCAAGGCCTTCGGCGACCACGCCATCGCCGCAGGTGGCCTCGCACATGCTGGGCTCGCCCATGCACATACTGCCGCTCTCGACGAGGCAGGCGCTGTTGCAACCGTCGAGGTTCGCGGTGTTGCCGTCGTCGCAGACTTCGCTGCCCGCGATGATCGAATCACCACAGCGCGTGACGCATGCGCTTGGCTCGCCCGTGCAGGTGTAGCCGCGCTCGACTGCACACATCGCGCAGCCATCGCCGGTGGTTGCGTTGTTGTCGTCGCAGGCTTCTGTGCCCGTCACGAGGCCATCGCCGCAGACCGATGCGCAGGTGCTCGGCGCACCCATGCAGGTGTATCCAGGCTCGATCGTGCAGGCCGCGCTGCAGCCATCGGAGGCTGCGGTGTTGCCGTCATCGCACGTCTCGCTGCCGACCACGCGGCCATCGCCGCAGACGTTCGCGCAGACGCTCGGGACGCCCATGCAGGTGAAGCCGGGCTCGATCGAACACATGCCGCTGCAGCCATCCATCGCCGCGGTGTTGCCGTCGTCGCAGGTCTCGATGCCACGAAGAAGGCTGTCGCCACAGATGGCGCCGCAGACGCTCGGCATGCCGGAGCACATGAAGCCCGTCTCGATGCGACAGACTGCATCGCAGCCGTCGCCCGCGACGCGCGCTCCGTCATCGCATGTCTCCATGCCGACCACGCGACCATCACCACACACCGTCGAGCACGCACTCGGTGAGCCCATGCAGACGTAGCCCGTCTCGACAGCGCACGTTGCGCTGCAGCCGTCGCCTGCTGCGGTGCCCGCGTCATCACAGGCCTCGCTGCCCGCCACAACGCCATCGCCACAGCGCGTTGCGCAGACACTCGGTGAGCCTGAGCACGTGTAGCCCGGCTCGATCGCGCACATGCCGCAGCCATCGCCGCTCATCGCGTTGCCGTCGTCACATGCTTCGCTGCCGGTGCGAATTCCATCGCCGCATGTTGTGGAGCACACGCTGGGTGAGCCGCCGCAAGTGAACCCTGGTTCAATCGCGCACGTGTTGCTGCAGCCATCGCCGCTGGTCGTGTTGGTGTCGTCGCAGGCCTCGGTGCCACCGCGGATTCCGTCGCCGCAGGAGGTGGGGCCGCAGATGCGTGTGGTCGGGTTGCAGATCGGAAGTGCGAAGGTGCAGTCCGAGTTGTTGCGACATCCGAAGGTGCCACCGCCGCCGCCTGTTTCGACGACGCCCACAATGCCCGTGCCGGGCATCATCGGAGGGAAGCTCCAGCCCGTGCCTGCTGCGCCCTGTGTGGCGATTGGAGCACATGCTGTCGCGGTGCGTGCCTCGATGCGAACACGTCCACCACCACCGCCGCCACCTGCGCCGTGGCCGCTTGTGCTTGCGGGGTCGCCGCCGTTCGCCGTCATTGCGCCGCAGGCGACTGTGTCGACCACCTGAAGGTAGATCGAGCCACCCGCGCCGCCGCCGCCCTGACCGTCGCCGCCGCCTGGTGCCGGCGTTGCGCCATTCGAGCGCCATGCGCCTGCGCCGCTCACGCTGAAGGCACGCACGAAGATGATGCCGCCGCCGCTACCGCCGGGTGAGGCCGCACCGTTGTTCTGCTGACCGCCACCACCGCCGCCGCCCATCGTGAGGCGTGCAGCGAGCGAGCCCGTGACGGGGTTGCCACCGAAGCCACCGGTGGTGGTTCCAGAGCACCATGCATTGCCGCCTCGTCCGCCTGCGCCGCCATTGCCGCCGCCTGCACCGCCTGCGTTGATGTGACCGCCGCCGCCGCCGCCCATGCCGCGGCTTCCAACGCCGCAGGTGAGTGCACTGTCGAGGCCCTCACCACGTCGGCCGGTTGCGCAGGTTGGGTCATCGGTCGGTGCGCTGTCGTTGCCGCACGCGCAGTTGCTGTCTGCGCCGCATTCGTTGTTCGAGACGGCGCCGCCGCGGAAGCCGCGTGTCGATGCGTCGATGCTTCCAATGACGCTGACTGCGCCCGTCGCGAGGAAGGCCACGATGCCGCCCGTGTTGCCGTTCCATGCTTGCGGCACGATGCCGCGCCCCGCTGCAACCGTGACGCTCGTGTACTCGGGGACGCGCACGACCTGTGCGCCTGTCGCCGCGTAGGTGTTGGTGAGCGTGCGATCGAGGCGAATCGTCGTACCCGTCGTGCTGCCGACGCGTGCGAACTCGTATGCGCCTGAGGTGCCGAGCGTGAGATCGATCGGCGTCGGTGCCGTGGTCGATGCGTAGGTTGAGGCACGCACCTGCCAGACGAGCACGAGGTCGCCCGCCGCAAAGCCAGCGCTCGCGACGACCGGGATCGTCGACACGCCGAGCGCGGTGGTGGGCACGCCGTTGACCTGCGCGTAGGTGTTGATGACATCGGTGGCCGTGGCTGCCGCAAAGGCGCCATCCGAACCATCACCGAGGCCAGGGTCTTGCGCCGACGCGCGCTGAGCGATGCCCAACGTGAGTGCGAGCGCGATCAAGAAGGTTCGTAAGAGGGAGAGGTCTCCCGGGAGCCGCAAAAGATTTCGCATCGCGGCAGCCTATCGATCCTCCGCAGGCATGTCGCCTGGTGGAAACCCGACAGTTCGTTGTGGGTAGGCCACACCACAACGCGCCTATCCCTCGCGGGTGACCATCTCCCGCACCTCTGCAAGCGCCGCATCGACGCTCGGCGCAGTGCCCTCCGCGCGCTCGGGCCTTCCACCACCGCGACCGCCCGTGCGCTTCGCGAGTTCCTGAAAGAGCGCCTTGCAGTCATGCGTCGACTCGGGCCCTCGCGCGATCACGACATGCGCGCTTTCACCCACGCTCGCGACCACGACGTTGAGCGTCTGCGCATCCTTGCAGAGTTGGTCCGTCACAAGGCGAGCCAGGTCTTTGCCTCCCTCGCGCATCGCATGGATGCGAATGAGCCCGGGCTGCGCGATGCGCACTTGCTCTGCGAGCAGCGAGGCCATCATCGCGGCTTGTTTGCCAAGCTCGGTGCGAAGCTCTTGCGAGGCCCCCTGAAGCCTTGTGAGTGCCTCAGGAACGCTTAGCGGCGCGGTTTCAAGCCTTCGTGCGAGCTCACGAAGCTGCGCGTCGTGGCCAAAGAGCATGCGCCTTGCGCGTGACCCAGCACTGAAGTGAATGCGCGTGCCGCCCTTGTAGCGCTCGAAACCCTCGACACGCAGAAGCCCAATCTGGCTCGTGTGAAGCACGTGCGTGCCGCCGC
>JBILQT010000588.1:0-2694 GCA_044373065.1 Sandaracinaceae bacterium | reverse complement strand
TCAGCCTCGCATGGCACCGCAATGGTGCCGCCGTCGCCGCAACCGAACTGAACCAGCGCCGCAAGCGCAATCAATGCACGCAGATTGTTCACGCCATAAGGCTCCAATATCTGCCGCTTCATGGTCAAGCTATTCTGCGGAGATGCGCACGCGGAGCGCGATCAAGTCGTCGCGCTCGACCGTGACTTGCTCGACATGCGCGGGTTCCTCGCCATTCGGAAGAAATTCCACGCGATGCGACCCAACCGAGAGCGTCAGAAGCTGGGGGGTTCGTCCCACAGAGCGACCGTCCACACGCACCTCTGCCCAGCCTCCACCCGACACCGAGACCTGCACCCGACCTTGTGCAAGCGAGGCGGGACGCTCAGGCGGCCTCGGAGTGCGTTCTGCGCGTGGCGTGCTCGGCCTCGTGCGCCCAGTCGGCTCCGCCGCAGGCACTGACTCTGTCTCGGTCACAGTCTCAGTCGCCGCCTCAGTCGCCTCAGTCGCCGCCTCAGTCACCGCCTCAGCCACAGTCACCGCCTCAGCCACAGTCACCGCCTCAGTCACCGCCTCAGCCACAGTCACCGCCTCAGTCGCCGTCTCAGCCTCAGTCACTGGCACCGCAGCCGGCTCCAGTTGCGTCACCGTCAACGCAGGCGGCTGCGTATTCCCCCACGCGACAACCGCGCCCGAGACGCCCAGCCCCAGCGCGGCAAGCACCGCGGCGGGCAAGCGCCAGCGCACTGGTTCAGGTGCGGGCTCGGCGTGAAGCATCGGTGCAGCTGCCGTCGGATTGAGCGAGACCGAGGGCAGTGCTGAGCCTGTGGAGGAGGGCTCGGCGAGCGCCTGCGGGATGGACGTCAGCACCTTCACGTCGCGCGCACGGCGCAGGAGATCGAGACGCTTCTCGCGCTCCTCGGCAAACATCGCCTGCATCCACACCGCGACGTCGCCCATGCCCACGGTGGCACCCGAGCGCGTGAGGAACATCGAGAGGTCGCGACCCAGGTCGCGCGTCGTGGCGTAGCGAGCGGAGAGATCGCGATCGAGTGCCTTGAGCACGATCGCATCGAGCTCGGGTGGCACCCACTTCCGCACGGTCGAGGGCGGTGGCACCTCATCGTGCACAATCGCCATCATCGTCGCGGCGTCGGAGTCTCGGCGGAAGAGCCGCTTGAGCGTGAGCATCTCCCAGAGGCAGACGCCCAGGCCAAACACGTCGCAGCGTCGATCGAGGGCCTTGTTGCGAAGCTGCTCGGGGGAGACGTATGCGATCTTCCCTTTGATCTGCCCGGCCTCGGTCTGGTGCAGCTGCGTGGCGGCCTTGGCGACGCCGAAGTCGACCACCTTCACCGAGCCCTCGTAGGTCACAAGGAGGTTCTGCGGGGTCACATCGCGATGCACGACGCCGAGCGGATTGCCGCTTGAATCCGTGAGCTCGTGGGCTGCGTGAAGCCCCTCGCAGGCGTCCGCAAAGATGCGTGCGACGTACCAGGGCAGCTGCGCCAAGCGCGTCTCGTCGCGCTCTTGCGTGAGGGCCCGCGTGATGCGGAGAAAGGACTCTCCCATCAGGTACTCCATCGCGAGGAAGTACACGCCGTCGGTCTGGCCAAAGTCGAACACCGAGCAGACGTTCGGGTGATCGATCGCGGCGGCCAGGCGCGCCTCATCGAGGAACATGTCGATGAACTGCGACTCCTGCGCGAGGTGCTTGTGCACCACCTTGATCGCGACGAACTTCTGGAACGCGGCCTCGCCGTCGATGCGCGCGAGGTAGACGGTGGCCATCCCGCCCGCGGCGAGTTCAAAGCAGAGGCGGTACTTGCCCAACATCACCTGGGCCTCGCGCTCCTCCTGTTCTTTCGGAGTGTCTGTGCCGCTCTCGTCGCCTGCATCCACAGTGGTGACTTCGTCGGGCGAATCCATGGGGATAGGCATGGTACAGAAAAGTCTGGTGGGCGGTTCAAGGAGAGGCGGAGAAGCATCCCTTGGGGGCCAGCGCGCTCCAAGGTTGACGGCAATGCGACTCGCGCGACACGGTCGCGCCATGAGTGAAACCCCGCCGCCCCTTGGCCCCGTGATCCGTCACTACGGGCCGCCCGTTCTCATCACGATTGCCTTGGTTGGGCTCGGGGCTGCCTATCTCGATCTTCGTGCACGGGTCGCACGTCTTGAGCGTGAGGGCGCGGCCTCACCGATGCCGGTGCTTGAGGCGGATGCGGGCGTGAGCCTGGATGCGGGAGTTGCCCCTGCGACCCTCGTTGCGCGCGGCGTCACGCCGGATTGGCGCTGCTCGGGGGGCATCGCCTCTCAGTACGTGCAGCGCTCGATAGGTCGCCACGGTTCGGCGGTCTATCGCTGCTACAGCGAGCGCTTGCGTGAGCAGCCCAGCCTCGCCGGGACGTTGGTTGTGCGCCTGCGCGTCGGTGCCAACGGTGCCTCGACCGCAGCGCACGTCGGAGGCATCGACGATGCGGAGTTGGTCGAGTGCGTGGGGAACGACGCGCTGACCTGGGAGTTTCCGCCTCCGAGCGGCGGTGAGTGCGCGATCGTGGAAGCGCCCTTTGCGCTGCGTCCGCCCGAGGCGCCGGCAGCGCCGCTGCCCTAGCTAGACCGCTCATCTTTTGGTTTGATCCTGGCTTACGTCCTCAGTCGTTCCTTGCGACGTGGCGCTGCCACGCCTCAGTCACTCCTTCCGGGCGCGCTCAGGCT
>JBILQT010000168.1:0-15780 GCA_044373065.1 Sandaracinaceae bacterium | reverse complement strand
GAGCGCACGGCCGACATCGGAAGCATGCAGATCTTCCAGACCTCGTCGAGCGGCGGGACACGCAGCGGACGCGCCACCGTTCCCGCTGGGACGCGCCTCTTGCCTCATGCCTACTTCCTCTTCGTCGGCAGTGGCTACACCGGCTCACCCATGGCCGATGCGACCGCGTGGACCATGGGCGCCAGCGATGCCGGCGGAGCTTGGTCCATCGAGTACATGGGCACCGTGCTCGATCGGGTCTGCTGGGGAAGCGCCGTCGCGGCCATCTGCGAGGGCTCGGTTCTCGCGTTGCCGCCTCCCACAGCTGGCTCTTACGAGCGCAAGGCCAGCGCAACCTCGACTGCCGCAACGATGAGCGCAGGCGGGGCGGACGAGCTCGCAGGCAATGCCTACGATACGAACAACAACGCCAACGACTTCGTGCTTCGCCCCACCCGCAATCCACAGAGCATGCTGAGTCCGCGCGAGCCCTGAGACTGGCTTCCACCCAAGAAAAAGCCCCGATTCAACTCGGGGCTTTTTCGTTGGGTCGCGAAACCTGTTCACATATCGAGGCGGAGCTGGTCCTCAAGCCAATCCAAGATGGACTGCGTCTCGGTGAGCTCCACCGTCGGGAACATCGTCTGCGCCGTCATCTCGACGACCGGGCCTGCGAGGTCTTCCGCGACACGACGAATGCGCAACGCGACGGTGGGCAAGGCTGAGGGCTCGATGCTCGGAAGCAGCACGGCCAGGCGACGTCGATAGGCCGTGACCATGTCGCCCTGACGGAGCTTCGCGACGAGCGGCTCGGCCATCCCGCCATACACACCCTCGCGCGGCTCTTTGCCAAGCTTGAGCACGACCATCGCGAAGGGGTCGCCGAAGCGCTCTGAAATCGCGCAGAGCTCACGCACACGCTTGCGGAGGTAGCGCCCCTCGACGACGCGGTCCGTGGCGGGGATGCGACCGTGCACGGCCGCTTCCATCACCGCGAGCAACTCTTCCATGCTCCACGCCGCATTGGGCGCGAGGTTCTTCGCATCGAGGAGAAGACGCCGCGCAAACTGCTGCGCAAGCACGGCGTCATTCTTCAGCATCTCGATGTCCGCTTGCTCCAGCGGATGTTGGTCGATTCCAAGTCGTTTTGCGGCTTCGGTGACCGTCGTCATCTGGCTTCAAGCTTACCACCGCGAATCGGGCCGCGGCCGTCCCAAACATCTTGGACCACGGTGTTTCGTGGTCGTTACGGACTGGAATCAGTTTGCGTAACCAAGGGCACGGAGCTGAGCGCGAATCGTCTCGTCCATCTCTGCGGCCTCGGTCCCGAGCTGTTGCGCCTGGCGCTGCGTCGGCGTCCACCACTCTCCGCGGTTCGTCGCGCCGAGATATTGACCCAAATGGATGCGGAGGAAACGCGCCGCGATCGGATGGCGTGTCATATCGGTAATCTCGTTGCGCTCGCCCGGGTCTTCCTGAAGGTCGAAGAGCTTCGTGTTCATGCCGTTCAGGATCATCTTCCAGCGGCGTGAGCGGATGACGCGGCGATCATCGAGCATGTTGCTGAAGGCCAGCGTCGGCATGCGCGGGACAGCGCCGTTGAGCTCGGCAACCATGCTGCGGCCTTCCGCGTGCGTGAGGCCTGAGACGCCGGCGAGTTCGAGCGTCGTCTGTGAGAGGTTGAGCGTCGAGACGGGATGCACGACGCGACGCCCCTCCGGCACAAGGCCTGGACGGTAGAAGATGAGCGGCACCTGGATGAGCTCCTGGTAGACGCTGTGGCCGTGACCCCAGCTGCCGTGGTCGTGGAACTCCTCGCCGTGGTCCGATGTGATGACGAGCAAGGTGTCGTCGCCCACGCCCATGGCCTGCAGGCGCTCCATGAAGCGACCGAGTTGCTGGTCGTGGTAGCTGATCTCGCCGTCGTGAAGGCCCATCAGGCGACGCGTGTCGCTCTCATCGAACACGATGCTGGGGTTGTTGCCCTTGGCGGCCTCAAGCTGCTCACCGGTGCGTCGCGGATTGACCTGACCCGCGTAGTCCGTGCGGTCGTCGTACATGCGGAGGAACTCGGCCGGCGGGTCGTAGGGCACATGCGGGTCGATCGTCTGGATGTAGACGAAGAAGCGCTCTTGGTGATGCTGCTCGATCCAATCGCCAGCCTCACGGAAGACATCCTCGGCCTCCGTCGAGCGGTTCTCACGAATCATGTTCGTGTAGTGATCCCAGCCCTGATCGAAGCCGAAGCGGTCGGAGACGTAGCCGTTCGCAAGGAAGCTCGCCGTGTTGAAGCCCGCGGCATCGAAGGCCTCGCTCACAAGCTCTGCGCTCTCCGGCAAGCGCGCCTCGGTCGTGATCGCGCGGTGCGTTCCAGGCGTCAGGCCCGTGAGCACCGAGGCCACGCTGGGCTTGGTCCAGTTCTCTTGCGAGTGCGCGCGCTCAAAGAGCGTCCCGTGCTCGACGATGCCGTCGAGGATCGGCGTGCGCACACGTGATTGCGGGTTGTATGCGCGGAGCTTGCTCGCACGCAGCGTGTCGATGAGCAGGACCACGACGTTGCGGGCTTGCGTGGTCGACGGCGCGGCCTCCGGGCGCTGCACCATGACCGAAGGAACAGCCCAGAGTGCACGGGCACCCTCCGCGCCCTCCGAGACGAGCTCGAGGCGAACCACCTGCCCTGCGAAGCGCGAGAGGTCGACGGCCTGGTCGTTCCACGCCTGCGCAATCGGCCCATGCCAGAGCTCCTCGGGCTGGCCGCCCTCGGCCTGCACACGCACACGCGCCGTCATGCCCGCCGTGCTCGAGTCCGTGCCCACACCGAAGACCAAGCTCGCATGCTCGGGAAGCTCGACGTAGTAGGCCATCGTCGTCGGCGCGCGCACGATGAGCGCACGGCGCTCGACGGAACCAATCTGCCCTTGGCCCACGAGGCTATCGAAGAGCGGCTCGATGAACTCGGGCTCGGTCGCTCCGGCAGCGAGCTGGGGCATCACGCGAATCGACGACATCGCGACGGAGACATCCTGGCCGTCGACGGGCGTCGTTCCACCGAACGCGAGCTGCACTTGGTTCTCGCCCGCGCGGATCAGGTCGGCCGGAATCGCGATGTCGTAGTCGCGAAACTCCGTGCCCTCCGCGAACTGCACGCCGCCCTCGGGAATCGCCGTCGAGCGACCGTTCAAATAGATCTGCAGGCGCCGCGTCCCGTGCGCACGAAGGCGCAAACGCAGCGTTGTTGGGACAGCCTCGCGCACATCAAAGAAGACGCGCGCCATGCGGCCGCAATACGTGAACGTCTCGTCGCCATCGGCGCCATCGGCCAGCCAGCCGGTGCCGTTGCCGTTGCTCGGACGCCAACCACCCAGCGTGTACTTGGCGCGCGCAGGCGTGCCGAAATCCATGTAGAGGCCGTGGTGATCCAGGTCGGCGAGGTGCGCGAGCTGGAGCAGATCGAGGTGCGGCTCCAGGGCTGCGGCTTGGGCGGGTGCGGGGCCTGTTCCGCCGACCACGGGTGACTCGCCCGTGCCCGGCGTGGTCGTGGTGCCGCCGCTTCCAGTGCTGCCACTGGGCGTCTCATCGTCACCGCCACAGGCCTGCATCGCTACGCCAACAAGGGCGCCGGTGAGCACAAGCGCGAGCAGCCAACGCAGGTTGACGGATTTCGTTGCGGGGGAGGAATTCGTCATCGGGTCACCTTGATTCGTGTGAACACGCGTCACGGCTGCGAGCGCGTCCAGCGGCCGCGAGTAGCACGCACGATCTCAGGGTGCACGAAAGCGGAGGCTTCAGCGTGGCGCCGAAACACGCACCGCTTGGTCTGCGCGCACGACCACAAAGCGCAGCGATTCATCCGCGAACGTCACTTGATGCAGGCCAAGCGAGACCGCGAGCTGACCGCCCGCAGGCACCTCACGCAGCGCGCCATCGACCTCAACTTGAATCGCCTCGTCGCCTGCGAGAATCCAACCCGTATCCGCCGGCGGAGCCTCGGGGTTCACAACGACCTCACCGAAGCTCGCGAGCATTCCCGCAGGCCTTGGAGGCGGAACCACCTCGGGCGTTGGCGCTTGGACTTCCACAGCTGGCACGGCGGCATCCACAGCGATCACCGCAGCGTCCACGGCCGCAACAGGCGCGACCACGGGCGTCTCGACCGCCGGCTGAATCGCACGCCAGAGCACAAACCCAGCGATGAAGAGACAAGCAACGACGAAGAGCCAGAGGAACGTCGACGAGGACGACTCCGGTTTCGCCTCGGGCTCCTCGCGCCTCTCAACGCGCACAGGCTCCGCAGCCTTTGGCTTCGCCTCGGGTGCGCGCATCTCGGGTGCATGCACAACGGCCTTCGCAGCCACAGCCTCCACCGCTGCGGGCTCGGCGGGCATCGCCTCCGTCTTCACCGTGTCGTCGACGCGAGGCTCGTCCTCTGCTTCCTCTTCATCCGCGTCGTCGTCTTCGTCTTCATCCGAGGCGTCGTCGTCTTCGTCTTCATCCGACGCATCGTCGTCATCGTCATCCGATGCGTCGTCGTCGTCATCGTCATCCGACGTGTCGTCTTCTTCCTCTTCCGACTCATCGCTCGCGCCCACACTGAGCTGCGGCTCGTCATCGAACACCGGCGCCGGTGGGACGGCGGTCAGCGTGCGTACATCGGGCTCTTCTTCCTTCGGAAGCGCACGGACGACTTCCAAGCTCTCGGCGAGCAAATCCTCACCGCGTACGCCGTGAATCGCCGTCACCGCGCCTGCACGTGCAAGTGCAACGACGGCCGCGCCCACGCCCTCTGCGGATGTGCCCGCGCCGATCAACTCGGCTGGGTGCCGCGTCCTTGTGAGCGCATCGAGCACGCGCGCTTCGACTGCGCGCTCCTTGCGTGCTGCGGGTGCAGCCTCCTCATCGAGCACAACCTCATGCACGCGCTGAATGCGTGACGGATGTGCTGCATGCGCCACAGCTGCGAGATGAAGACGCGCGACCTCGAGCGCCGCGGCTGGGTCCTTCAAGGTCACGCGCGCCGCGCGCTCATTCAGCTCCACCGTGAGCAGCCCTCGCCGCATCCCGAGGAAGGGCACGAGCGCCTTGGCACCGCGCACAAACGAGCCGTCGCTCATCGTCCGAATCACATCGACGAGCACACCGCCGCGCACCTCGGCCTCGATCGCATCGTGCGCATCGCGCATGCGAAGCGTCGCATTCGGGCTCACCGCGCCAATGCGACCCACAAGGCGCGCCGCACTCATCCCATCAAAGCGCGTGCGGACTTCGCCCTCCTTCCAGAGCTGCACTTCCAAATCCGACATGCGCGTCGCAGCGTGATGCGTCTCCAGCTCCGGCAAGGTGCGCAGGCCCATCTTCAAGGCGCGCACAAAGCCCTCGGCATCGAGCGCCGGAAGCGAGCCAACACCCTCAGCACCGATCACGCGAATCGCCGTCCCGACACGCGCTGCTGCGCGACGAAGCGCCTCGCTGTCATCGCTCGGAGCAATCAACAAAATGTCCGGCCCGCAGGCGTCGAGCGCGCTCTGCGGCGAGTCACTCACCACCACCTCGATGCGCGGCTCGCCGTTCAACATCGCCTTCGCGCGCTGACCGAGGTTGCCCGCCGCACCGACGACATAGAGCGTCTCAAGCTCCACCACCGCGGCCATCCCAACACGCGATGCACTCGGTGGGCGAATGCCCGTGCGACGAAATTCCGCCGAGGTGCGCAAGAGCGCAGGCGCCGGTGGTGAGCTCGCAAGCGCGTGCTGAACAGGCGCGGTCTGTGCGCCCAAAAGCGGAAGCGTTGCTGCAAGCGCCGCGAGGCCATCGAGGTCGTCCTGCGAGAGCGGGCGCTTCTCATCACGTGCCGCATCGAGACGCGTGATCGCATCCTTCAGCGCCTCGGAGAGCGCGTCGATTTGAAAGACCTGCGCCGAAGCCCACAGCGCATGCAAGCGACGACGAAGCTCCTCACGCGTGCGCTCTTCGGCGGGCGACCCAACGAGCAAAGCCAGCGAGCCACGAAGCTCTTGCGACTTACGGGGAAGCCCTTCCACAAAGCGCGAACGCGCAACGCCCAGAGCAGTCGGTCGGCTCGTTTCAGTCATCTCGCGCGCACTGTACTGCACGCACCGCGTGTGGCGAACATCGTTGCGGCCACGACCCACGAAGATGCTTCGAGTCCAGTTCCCGCGACTTCGCGAAGCGAAGAGCCCGCAAGTGCGACGGGGTACCCGCCTACAGGGAAGCAGTTCGAAGAGAGACCATGCACCCAGCGACTTCGCCAAAGGCGAAGAGCCCACAAGAGCGAAGGGGTGCCCATCGGCAGGGAAGCGCAGCTTCCCGAGAGATCCCGCGAAGCGAGGAGCGTAGCGACGAGTGACAAGGGAGGAGGTGTCGGAGGACAAAGTCCTCTGACCCGCAGCGCGCCAGCGCTGCAGCAACACAGAGGTTGCCGTCAGGCAACCTGGGGGCTAGTGGGCGGCCACAATGCGATTCGTAGACGAAGTGACAGTCGAAGTGCGTGGCGGCGATGGCGGCCGTGGAGCCGTGGCCTTTCGACGTGAGAAGTACGTGCCCCTCGGTGGCCCCGCAGGCGGCGATGGTGGCAACGGCGGCAACGTTGTCTTCGTTGCGGATGAGCGCCTCACCACCCTCCTCGATCTTCGCTATCGCAAGCGTTTGGTAGGGAAAACAGGCGAGAACGGCGGCGGCAAGGATTGCTACGGCAAGGGCGCAGAGCACACGATTGTGCGCGTTCCGATCGGCACCCAGGTCTTCGACGCGAACGACGGCTCGATCATCGCCGACCTCGATGCCCAGGGTAAGACGCACATCGTCGCGCCGGGTGGCAAGGGCGGTCGCGGCAACATCCACTTCGCCACGCCGCAAGATCGCGCGCCGCGTCGCGCAGAGGCCGGAACGCCCGGCACCGAGCGCCTTCTTCGCATCGAGCTGAAGTTGCTCGCCGATGTCGGCCTCCTTGGCTACCCGAACGTCGGTAAGAGCACGCTCATCTCGGCCGTCTCGCGCGCACGTCCGAAAGTCGCCGACTACCCCTTCACGACGATTGTTCCGAACCTCGGCGTTGTCGCCATCGACGAAGACCGCTCCTGCGTGATGGCCGACATCCCCGGACTCATCGAGGGCGCAGCCGAAGGCGCAGGCCTTGGAACGCGCTTCCTCAAGCACGTCGAGCGCTGCCGCGTGCTCCTTCACATCGTCACGCTCGACCCGGATCCAGCCCGCGCGCCGCTCAAAGACTTCGACGTGCTCATGGACGAGCTCGCCCGCTTCGATGAGGCCCTCGCCAAGCGCCCGATGCTCGTCGGCATCAGCAAGACGGATCTGCCCGACGTCGCCAAGCGCGTTGCCATCATCAAGCGCGGCATGAAGAAGCGCGGCATCGACACGGTGATTCCGTTCTCCGCCGCGACGAACGAGGGCATCCAGACACTCCTCTTCGCGCTCGGCGATTTGCTCGACAAGAACCCCGTCACGCCTGCGCCTCGCCCTGAGCCTCTGGCCAAGCAAGCGCGTCGTGGAGAGGGCGGCTCGGGCGACGACGAAGACCTCGATGACGACAACGTCGTCTACGTGAACGAGTGAAGAAGTGCTCCCGCCCGATGACGTGCTGAGTGCATGGGGCTTTGCGAAGAGCCCCATCGACATCATCTCGGTTGGTTTGATCAACGCGACCTATCGCGTCCAGCGCGAGGGTGCCCCGCACATCCTTCAGCGTCTCCACCCGCTCTTCACCGCCGAGGTGAACAGCGACATCGAGCGCATCACCGAGCACCTCGCGCTACGCGGGATGCTCACGCCGCGCCTCATTCGCACGAGCACGGATGCGCGCTTCTTCATCGACGCGGAGAAGCGCGTCTGGCGCGCGCTCAGCTACGTCGATGGACGCTGCCTCACCGAGTTCCGCACGCCCTCGCTCGCGCATGCAGCAGGCGTCCTCGCAGGCCGCTTTGCGACCGCCACGATGGACCTCGAGCACACCTTCGCCTTCACGCGTCCAGGCGTGCACGACACGGCCAAGCATCTGCGCACGCTGGAGGCCGCAAGCGCAACGACGCGTGGCTTCCCAGAGGCCGAGGAAGCGAAGCAGTTGGCCGCGCTCATCCACGACCTAGCAGGCGCCCTCCCCTCGCTCAGTTCCTTGCCCACGCGCATCGTGCACGGCGACTTGAAGGCGTCGAACCTGCTCTTCGATCACACGCGCGATGAGGCGCTCTGCCTCGTCGACTTGGACACGATGCAGCACAGCAATGTGGCCATCGAGATGGGCGATGCGCTGCGCAGTTGGACGAACCCCAAGGGTGAGAATCACGCGCGCGGTGAGGTCGACCTTCAGCTCTTCGAGGCGGCGCTCACGGGCTACCTGAAAGAGACGCGGATCTGGCTCACGGAAGACGAGAAGCTCGGCCTCGCGCATGGGCTCGAGGTCATCGCGCTTGAGCTCTCGGCGCGCTTCTGCGCGGATGTATTTCACGACAGCTATTTCGGCTGGGACAGCACGCGCTATGCGTCGCGTCGGGCGCACAACCTTGTGCGTGCGCAGTCGCAGGTGTCGCTTGCGCAGTCGGCGCGAGGGCTGCGCGGGGAGATGGAAGCGTTGGTGCGGCGGCTGGGGCACGCCTGATCCGGCTCGGCCGCACGTGTCGCGCTTTGATCCGCATCCTTGAGTTTCAGTTCGGAGAGGAGCAGTTGGCTGTACGCCGCGTTGGCGCTGGGTCGGCGTTCTCGCCTGCGAGCGTCAGCGTGGTCTCGCTCGGTGGCCTTCTGGGTGGTTCCGCATGGGAGCGTTGGTGGCGCGAAGGGTTGGTCTTGTCGCGCCTCGAAGCCGCAAGTCTCGCGCTGTTGATCCGCATCCATTCTCGCGCGCCCTCCTCGCGACTCTTGGCGAAGGTCTCTAAGTGAGCCCAGTGACTTGGACGTTGATGGGGCTGGGGCCCCGTCAACGGAAGCGCGAAGCGGGGGTGAGACAAGCGACGAAGGAGCGCAGGCGAACCCCGATGGGAGGTGAGACGCGTAGCGAAGCGAAGCGGCGAGGAGGGGCGCAGCCCCTCCTGGTAACAAACAGCCGTATTTGTTGTCGGAGACGTCACAACGCCTCCAAGCAAAAACCTCCGCGCGCCCCGCCGCGCATCCCTCAATCGATAAACGGCCCGCCCCCGTTCACCGGACCTGATGGCGTCGGAGTCGGAGTCGGCGTCGGAGTCGGCTGATCCTCTGCGCCATCATTCGCGCCAACCGCGCGCTTCTTTCCCCGACGCCCAGACCAAAGCGAGGGCGCGATGCTGTCGGCATCGTCGTTCCAGTACCGGACGTAGCCAATCATGCGGCGAACTTCGCCGTATTGGCGGACGAGCGTCGCGAGCAGTCGCGCGCGGTGCTCCACCACATCGATTTTGTTCGAGCCTTGTTCACGCTCATTCAAGCGCTGACGCATCACGAGTGCCTTGGCTTCTGCACGGTCGAGGTCGGCCACTTTCGTCGGTGTGCTTGCGGCGATGCGCTCCCAGTTCTCGCGAAAGAGCTTCACCAAGAGCAGCGTGCTGGAGGCTGTTGCTTTGTGGCCTTGAATCGGTCGACAAGGCTCGACCTGATTCGCCGTGAGCAGCTTGCGATTCACAAGCGCCTGGGCGTCGGTCAGGAGCAACGTGTGCTCCTGCAGCACCTCGGCGTGAAGCGCGCCAAGCGCACCGCCCGCGTCGGCAATCGCAACATCGAGATGCGCATCCTGCGTCTCGTCCACCAGCGTCTGCAGGCCATCGATGTAGGCCGCGCGCTCCTCACCAAACTCTGCCTTCACTGCCGCGCGGTGCTTCACGATGCGCGGCAGGCTGCCTTCAACAATCCCCGACGCGGTTGCAGCATCGAGGCTCGAGACTGTGAAATCTTCGGGCACGACCACACGCGCAAACTCCGCAGCCACTGGCGCAGATGCCGCCTCGGCGCTGGCAACGAGGTCGTTCATTTCAGACTGATTGATTTCGATTCCGGACATGACTCTTCTTCCTGGTTCTGCTCACGGTCCTTCCGCGAGTGACCTGTTATCGGAGCGACCCCCAGGAGCGTTGCGTGGTTGTCCGAACTTTTTTCGCTCGCGTCTTTCGACCCCTTGGACGCGGTGATTTGCGCGAAAAATCGCCTCGCGTGTTTCGGAATCTCGACGTGCGATTTTGAAATCTCGTTCGGTGATTCGGAATCTCTCCGGGAGATTTTAAAATCTCAATTGGGGTCTCGGAATCCCGCTGGGAGATTTTTAAATCTCGTTCGGTGATTCGGAATCTCGCCGGGAGATTTTGAAATCGCGTTTTGGGGTCTTGGATGCCCGGGGAGGATGTTTTTCGCCGGTGACTTGGGGGTGGGAGGCGGCGGCGGAGTTTGACGTGCGGCTTCGATCAAGAGCGCGCGCCGAGGTTCTTGCTCGCCAAGATTCGCGTGGAGAGCGCTCCCTGTCTTGGCGTCGGATGCGCGTGAGTCGAAAGATGGCGAAGTCCGGGCCCTCATCGACTGTGCTTGCGAAGCCCTCGGGGACGTCGATGTCGAAGCCTTCGAAGTACTCGCTGCGCGCACTCAACACGACGCGGTCTGGGCCGACGACGGCGCTTCTTGCGAGGCGACGTGCGAGGGCGAGACAGCCGCCTTGTGCTGCGTTCTCCGGGTCCGTGATGAACGCGATCGAGAGCACGAGGTCGTCTTCGTCTCGCAGGTAGACAGTGGCCAGAGGCGTGTCGACGTCGCGCGCGATGAGCGTGTGCGGGTAGGTCACGAGGGCGTCTTCACCGAGCGATCGCATCGACCATCCCTCCGGCACATCCGCTCTCACCGCCGCGACGAGTGAGCGCTCGGCCCGCGAGAAGCGCTCCGCGACCACGACCCTCACGCGTGCATCGCCGTGCTCGACCCACCCCTGCTCGCGCGAGGCTCGCGATGCGTTGTTCGAGTAGGCGGTACTGTGAAAGTCCGCGGGAAGCGTCAGCCCAACGCGTTGATGAAGGAGCCAGGTCTGCGTGCGCGGTGCCTCCGAAAGACCACCGCATGTACCTTTGCGTGGCGCCGAGATGGGCGTTGGTTCGGCCGACTCATCAACCACGCGCAGCCTGCGTGTTCGCGGCGTCACAGGCGAAGGCGCAACGCTGACGTCTAGGGCGGCTGCCGCGTCAGTGACGATCGCAGCGTCCGCGATAAGCGTCTCATCCGAAGCGCTGCAGCCAGCGAGGGCCCAGAGCGTTGCCATCCACACATGCACGGGTCGCATCGTGAAGAGAATGCGTGCCGCGGGCGGGCCCATTCCTGCGCGGGAGCGAGAGGGCCCGCAGGTTCTTGCCTAGAAACCTTCGCCAAGCTCATCGCGCATAGATGCGCCGAGGGTTGCTGGCGCGCTCCAGGACGCAGTTCAGTCGCTGCATGTACAGCTGCCAGGTGTGCCCGCTGCGGGTCCACCAGAGGACGTCGAAGTGCCAGCCGGTCTGCACAATCTCTGTGACCACGCGACCGCTCACTGGCGCCAGCATGATCGACTCTCCGAGGGGGTTGCCCGCAAGGTCGGTTCGAAAGAGCGTGAGCTTGCCGCGGACCACGCGCGCTTGCGTTCGGACCACTGTCTGAAGGTCGCCCGGCATCGTGTCGTGCGTGGTCAGCGTCGTCGCAGCCTCACGAACGCTGCCGTCCAAGTTGCGCAGGCGCAGCACCCGAGGACGTCCCGCGCCATAAACGACGGTCGACGTGCCGCCATCGCTCGCGAAGTAGACCACCCGTGCCCTCCCTGGAAGCCCACGTACGGGCAGCCTTGCGCCGCCCTGCGAGAGCAGAAAGTTCGGCGGTGAACTGCAGCTGGAGCCGCCCAACGCGACGATGGTGCCGTGGTCGGTGGCAAGTGCCCCGATCCGCGCCTCACCCGAGCAATCGTTGCGTTGAGGATGCGGCTCCACCACGACCTCACCCGCCGTGCCGAGTCGGTAGAGGTCCATGCGCGCGTCGTTGCCAGACGGCTGTGCGATGGCGATGCCATCATCAAGACGCGTGTGCGCGGTGATGGTCGCATCCTGCCCTGCAACGTCGGGCGCGTAGACGGGGCCTGTGGGAGTTCCGCTCGCATCGAAGCCGCGTGCACGAACGCAGGCGCCGCCCTGTCCCGTACAACGCTCGCCCGTTGCGACCGCGAGGAAGCGCTGGCCTGCAGGCTCGAGGAGTTGAAGGCCTGTCGCTTGGTCGAGATCCACATCAACCGGTGCGCCGAGCGTGTCGTGGGTGACCGAGCGAACACGAAGGCTGTCGTCGCCCACGGGCCATGCGATGAGACCACTTCCAGTCGCCTGAAAGGCCATGCGTGCACGCAACGTGGGCACGTCGCTCGTGCCCACGTTGAGGGTCTCGTCGGCCCAGCACGAGTGCGCTGGCCGTGCCACGACGCGCTTGGCGCCTCCGTCTTCTGGCCACGGCAAAGCTGAATGGGGCTGCCGCGTTGGCGTCGTAGGGATCGCTGACCCGATGCATCCTGGTGCTGCCAGTACGAGCATCGTGGCAAGTGCGCGGCCCCCAGATCGCGCTGCAGACATCGGGGTGAAAGTGGACTTCGCCTTCATGCGCGCAGCTCACCAGTGAGCACCGACGCATGACAAGCGTCACGTGGGATTGGGGGCTACTCAACACAGACACGTTCTGCCCATCGATCGATCAGTCCACGGAAGACGCCTACGCGCAGAGCGCCTTACAAGCCGCCTCGCAAACGCGACACGCTTCCGCGCACGCCTTGCAATGCGCGTTCATCCCCGCGTGCTTCTCGCACTCGGTCGCGCACTCACCACAGGCAATGGCACACGCTTGCGCGGCGTGACGCACCGGGCGACGCGTCGCCACGAAGTCGCCACCATGCGAGTGCTACCCTAACCACATGAGTGCTCGCGCCGTTCGTCTCACGCTCGAAGACATCCGTGACCTGCTCGCGAAAGAAGCGCAGATCGAACTCATCGGTGGCGAGATCGTGCAGCGCGCGATGACCTCCGCCGACCACGGCACTTCGCAGACGAAGCTCGGCGAGCTCCTGGGCCCGCTCCACCGCAAACCCGGCGGCCCGCGCGGCCCCGGAGGTTGGTGGTTCATGAGCGAAGTCGACATCCACTATCCGCTCAATGGCGATGTCTACCGGCACGACCTCATGGGCTTTCGTCGCGATGCGCACCCCAAGAAGCCACAGGGCAGCCCGCTTGAGATCAGGCCTGATTGGGTCTGCGAAATCCTCTCCGAGAGCAACGCGCGCAACGACACCGTGCGCAAGCAACGCACGCTGCACCTTCACGGCGTGCCGCACTACTGGCTGCGTGATCCAATGCGACGCGTGCTCACTGTCTTGCGCCACGCGCCTGAGGGCTACCTCGCCGTGCTCGTGACGGAGCTCGATCAAGTCGTGAGGGCGGAGCCCTTCACAGAGATTGAGATCGACCTGCGCGAGTTGCTTGAGGACCAGGACGTATAGCCGACGGTCACGGCGCGGAAGAACGCCAACGTCGGAAGCAAGAGGTGGGAAATGCCGCAGCCAAACGCAAATGAACCGACGCGTGCTCCACAGAGCAAAGCGTCGCTGAAGTGGCCGCTGCGGGTGTGCGGAGTTCTGATCGGTTGGGTCCTGATCAGTGTCGGTGCGGGCAGGAATTCGCGTCATGTCCGCGCAGCTTCGGAATGCCACGAACACCTGTTTCGTCCCAGCACGCTCGTTGACCGCGACGACACGTCTCTATGCGCCGAAGGCACGTGGGAGTGCCCGCCAACCGCGCAAGTGACCCGGGGCACCGCGAGCTACGAGCGCACATCATCGGAGCAGGCATACACACATGTTGTCGAAACGTATTGGCGGGTCGCGGATGAGGGATGCCGTGGGGACACGCCACAGGCGCTGAGTCGCGTGGAGTCGCCGCCCTTCTATTCGAACCACTCCTATTTTTTGCCGGTGCACGGCCACACGGACTGGAACGTACTGCTCGAAGCGGCCCTCGCAGACGTGACGTCGCCCGGAGCAGTCCTCCACGCGATTGCGATGCGCATGCTCGGGGACACTGGTGAGTCGTTTGGGTCGGAATGCCCTTGAACGCGCATCACCGCTTCGCTTTCTTCCCCACCGGCAACGCAATCCCACTCCGCTCCAGCTCCTCGCGCAACGCCCGCCCCGTATAGCTCGCCTCGCAGGCCGCGATGTCCTCCGGCGTGCCCTCCGCGACGATCATGCCGCCCGCTTTTCCACCCTCGGGACCAAGGTCGATCACCCAATCCGAGGCGAGGATCACATCGAGCTGATGCTCGACGACAATCACGCTGTCGCCTCGCTCCACGAAGCGCTGCAGCACACCGATGAGGCGCGTCACGTCATCGCGATGAAGGCCCGTGGTGGGCTCATCGAGCACGTAGAGCGTGCGTGAGGGGCTCGAGGTGGCGAGCTCGGCGACGAGCTTCACGCGCTGTGCTTCACCGCCGCTCAACGTATTCGAGGGCTGGCCAAGCTCGAGGTAGCCGATGCCAAGCTCGGTGATGAGCTCGAGCGGACGCGCGACTTTCGGCACCGCCGCGAGCACCTTCGCCGCGGTCTCCGCCTCCATGCGCAAGAGCTCACCGGCCGAGGCGCCATGCAGCTTCGGGATGAGCGTGTCGGGCGTAAAGCGCATGCCTTTGCATGTCTCGCAGGGGATGTAGACATCCGGCAAGAACGACATCTCGACCGTGAGCTGGCCGTTGCCATCACAGGTCGGGCAGCGCCCCGCATGCGCGACGTTGAACGAGAAGCGACCTGCCTCGTAACCGCGCGCACGCGCATCCGGTGTCGCCGCCAAGAGCTTGCGGACTTCATCCCAAACACCGACGTAGGTCGCGGGCACCGAGCGCGGCGTGCGACCGATCGGGCTCTGGTCGACCATCACCGCGCGCTTCAATGCGCCTGCACCATCCAAGCTCGTGAACGCGAGCGGCGCCTCTTCTCCCTCGACCAAACCGAGCGCCTTCCGTACCGCCGGAAGCAGCACGCGACGCACAAGCGTGCTCTTGCCCGAGCCGCTCACACCGGTGACAGAAACGAGCCTGCCGAGCGGGAACGAGACGTCGACATTCTTGAGGTTGTGACCGCGCGCGCCCTTGAGCTTGAGCTTGTCCGCCTTCGCGCATGGGCGACGTGCCTCGGGCAGATCCGCGGGCCGCGAGATCGACTTTCCCGTCGGCGATTCCGAGGCCTTCGCGAGCACCGCGGGCGAGCCCTCGGCCATCACGCGCCCTCCCCGCTTGCCACCTTGCGGCCCGATATCGATCACGTGATCGGCCGCGCGAATGACATCCGAATCATGCTCGACGACGAGCACCGTATTGCCTTTGTCCACGAGCGATCGAAGCGCGCCGATGAGCTTGTGTGTGTCGCGCGGATGAAGGCCAATCGTCGGCTCATCGAGCACATAGAGAAGGCCCGTGAGGCCCGACCCAAGCTGCGCCGCAAGACGCACGCGCTGCGTCTCACCGCCCGAGAGCGTGTCCGCACCGCGATCCAAGCCGAGGTAGCCAACACCAACACCCTCGAGGAAGGCCAAGCGCTTCTCGCACTCGGCGAGCGGCATCCCCGCGATGGCCTGCGCACGTCCCGTGAGCTGAATGCCCGCGACCTCGCGACGCGCATCCTCCACGCTCATCGTGAGGATGTCGGTGAGCCTGCGATCATCGAGCGTGACGGAGCGCGCAAGCGGCGAGAGGCGCGAGCCCGAGCAAGCCTCACAGGTGACCTTGGTTTCCTTCGCCTTGCCCTTCGCTTCGACGACGATGACGCCCGCGCCCTCA
>JBILQT010000515.1:0-3575 GCA_044373065.1 Sandaracinaceae bacterium | reverse complement strand
CATTGAGCACCTGCGCATACGCCCGCATCGCAGAGCGCAAACGACGAAGCGCCACACGGAGATCGTGCAGCGCTTCGGTGTCATCGGCGGAATGCGTTCCGTCCTTCAAACGGACGCAGGCTTCTTGAGCTTCGCGAACAAAGGAGAGTGCAACGCGACGCGCACCCTCCTCAGGACGAACAGACAAGAGCGCGTTGGGGAGCGCCTTACGAGACATCCGGTCGATCTACCAAACTCCAGCGATGGAGGTTGTGACAGTTCTGTCTCCACACGCTCGTTTCCGCTTGGACGCGCGGTCCAAGCCCGGCTTCTCAGCCGGAAGTCGCGCGCAAGGTCACGTTCACGCGGATTTGATCCGAGATCTTCAAGCGAACGAGCGGGTTCACGCTGACGTTGTGGTCGGGGAGATTCACCGTGAACGAGGCCTGCGCGCGGATGAGGTCGCCGCGGATGCCCTGAGCCTGAAGCTCGGGAGAGCTGGGCATCCAGCGCACCTGGGCGGGCGCACGCATCGCGTGCGAGACGCCGTGAACGGTGAAGGTACCGACGAGCGTCACACGCGTGACCTGGCCTGCAACAAGCGCCGTGGCGCCTTCGACGCCTGTGATCTCGAAGATGGCGTTGGGGTTGCGTCCGGCATCGAGCCAGTTCGGACTGCGAAGGTGCTCGTCACGGAGATCGGAGCCCGTGCGGATCGACGCAATCGGCACCTGAATGCGACCGCGTGAGCCCGCGAGATTCGCTGGGTCAATCTGGATCTGCCCCGTCATGGTGGTGCTCACGCCCGTCGTGCGCTCAAGCGGCGCATCGGAGACGAACTGCATGCGACAACCCGAGACGACAGTGAATCCGCGTGCTTGCGCATACGCATCGCTGACACCCGTGAGCGCGAAAATCGTCATGGCGAACGCCGCGAGGCTTGCGGCGAACTTCGTGCGCGTTGGCTTTGAAACAGTACGCATACTTCTCCTTCATTGAGCGCGATGCGGTTCGAGGGAATGCCAACGAATGCAAAGCGATGGGGTTCGTAGGTTGACCCTACTCGATGGACATCGCGTCGTGAACTTCGACGTGAGGCCAGGAGGGCGATTCAACGGCGACGATGGGTTGCGCCAGAGCGAGCAGGCACTCCGCGGAGTAGTTGTGTTCGCGCAAACCAAGTCGGTATCGTCGCGTCATGCCCGATCCGAAAGTCTGTGCCGTCATCCTCGCGGGTGGCGAAGGAACGCGTCTCGGTGTGCTCACCGCCAAGCGCGCTAAGCCCGCTGTGCCCTTCGCGGGCAAGTTTCGCATCATCGATTTCGTGCTCTCGAACTGTGCGAACTCGGGCATCCACGATGTGATGTGCGTCGCGCAGTACCGGCCGCACTCGCTCATCGAGCATCTCGGTGCAGGCGGCCCCTGGGAGATGAATCGCGAGCGCGATGGTGGCCTTCGCGTCTACACGCCCTACCGCTCACGCGATGACTCGGGCTGGTTCACAGGCACAGCCGACGCCGTCCAACAGAACTTCCTCTTCATCAAGGACAGGCATCCCGACCTCGTGCTGGTGCTCTCGGGCGATCACATCTACCGCATGAACTACCGCGAGCTCATCGCGCATCACGTGGCCAAGGGTGCCGAGTGCACCGTCGCGACGATCGATGTGCCCGATGAAGACAAATCGCGTTTCGGTATCTGCCAAACGGACACGGCCTCGCGCATCACGGACTTCGTCGAGAAGCCCAAAACACCCGTGCCCGGCGTGGGCTCGATGGGCATCTACGTCTTCGACTACGCAGCGCTCGATCGCCTTCTGCGCGAAGACCATGCGCGCGAGAACTCCAGCCACGACTTCGGCAAGGACATCATCCCGCGCATGATCGCCGAGGGGCGTCACGTCTCGGCCTGGCATTACCGCGGCTATTGGCGCGATGTCGGCACGCTCGAGTCCTACCACGCAGCCCACATGGACTTGCTCTCCGACCCGCCCGCCTACGACCTGCATGACCGCGGTTGGCTCATCCACACGCGCTCGGAGAATCGCCCTCCAGCACGTCTTGCGAAGGGCGCCGTTGTCTCCGACAGCCTCATCACGCACGGCTGCTACGTCGGCGGTGGCGCGGTCATCGAGCGCAGCATTCTCTCGCCCGGTGTGCGCGTCGAAGCGGGCGCCATCGTGCGTGACTCGGTGCTCCTGACGGACTGCATCGTGCAGCGCGATGCGATCATCGAGCGCGGCATTTGCGACATTCGGTCGCGCATCGGCGCAGGCGCGAAAGTCGGCGTCTCGCCGGAAGGTGAGCCCAGCCAAGACTTCGCCGTCATCGGCAAAGGCGCGTACGTGCCAGCGGGCTTCGTCGTGCATCCAGGCGCGCAGATTGGACCCGATGTGATCGCCTCAGACCTCGAAGGGAAGACAGAAGCGATGCCCGGCGAGTACATCCAGACGGGGCGAAAGCCGCACGAGATTCAGTAGCGCAGTACCGACGTCGGGACCTCGCAGTACCGACGTCGGGACCTCGCAGTACCGACGTCGGGACCTCGGTGAACTAGCTTCCGACGCGCGTCAGCGTGCCATCCGCAGCGAGCGAGAACGTCGTCGTGAGGCTCGTGCGCGAGAGGACAACCTCTTGCGTCACAAGCCGCTCTTCGGGCGTTCCAGGCGCGAGGATGATCGTGAAGGTCCCGGTGAAGTCGCGCAGGTTCTCGCGGTCCGTGCGCGTGATCTGGAAGGCGTAGACGCCCTCTTCGCGCTCACGAATGCGCGCTGCGATCAAGCCGTGCTCCACGCTTCCAAGCTCGCTCATCTCCATCGTCGTCGCATCGGGATGACGCACGCGCAGCTCAAACGCATCGTCGGGATGCGCGAACGTCAGTGCCGCCAACATCGCGGGCGGGTCACGGAGCACGCCGTTCTCACGCATGCGCTGCTTGGCCGAGCGCGCGAGCGCGGCGTCATCGCCCGCAGCCAAATTCGCGAGGCGCAGCCAGCTCCAGAGACGCGCACTCGCCGCGGCACCTGCGTCGTCACCCGGGTCGGTTTGCTCCGAGAGGCGCTGCTCCAAGCGAAGCGCTTCATCGATGCGGCCTGCGCCTGCGGCGGCGCGTGCGAGGAGCAAGAGCACATCGCCGTCGTCGGGGCGAAGTGCCGCGAGCGTGCGGTACTCGCGGTAGGCATCGTCATACCAACCATGCGCGCGATAGAGGTCGCCCAGGCGACGACGTGCCCAGGGGTCGAGCGGTGTGTGCTCCACGATCTCGGAGAAGACGCGACGCGCCTCGTTCTCGTCGTGCTGACGCAGCCAGAACTCACCGACCTCGGTGCGCACCTTCGCATCGCTCAGCGGGTCTTCGCGCAGGCCACGCGCCACACGTCGTGCCTCAGGAATCGCATTCGTCTGCTCAAGCAAGCCCAGCAAGCGAAGGCGAAGATCGATGTCGTCGGGCGCGACCTCAAGCCAGCGACGCACGATGCGCAAGCGCTGCTCAGGGTTGGTGTTCTGGTTGTAGATGCGCGAGAAGACCATCCACTCAACACCGGGCTCGAGGCCGAGTGCCTGGCGCACGTAGTCGACTTCTTGCGGTGTCGAGAC
>JBILQT010000514.1:0-3587 GCA_044373065.1 Sandaracinaceae bacterium | reverse complement strand
CGCGGCGCCAATCTCATAGAAGCACTCCTCGACCTGCGAGAGCTTCGACTCAATCGTGTGCAGATAGTCGCGCCCCTTGCGGGCATTGGCCTCACGCGCGTTGGCCACCGTGGCCGCGATGAGCGAGAGCTTCGCTGCCTTCTTCACGGGAGCTTTCTTCGCGGTGGTCTTCTTTGCAGATGCCTTCTTCGCGGGAGCTTTCTTGGTCGCCATCGTTGCCTCCGTGTGGGGTGCGGTGACGATGCATCAGGGGCGATGAGCGAGACAAGAGGGTTGCGGATTCGCGAAAGCAAGAAGGCGGAGCGCATGGCCCCGCCTCTTGGCGTGTCTTCGCGCTCTGCCTACGGAGCCGGGCAGAAGTTCAACGCAACCACACGGTCGTGCGTGGCGCGGTCACACGCGCTCCATCCGATTCGCTCCCATTCGCCCTCGTCGTACGAGTAGCCGACCCAGCGAGTCGCGCCATTCGGGTCCACTCGGCAGTCGCTGACCGAGTTGGAGAGCCCGGGCGCACATGTATAGACGATGCCCCAGAACACGAGACAGTTCCGGACTTCGTCCACCTCAAAGAGCTCGCCTTGGCCGCATGTCGCCACGAGGTCCGGGCGAGAATCGCGGCCTTGGCCGACCGTGAATGGAGGACGTCCACAGGCAGACGTGAGCAATGCGACAAACATGCCCAACGCGATAGTCCTCACAGCGCCTCGGACCCCGAATGGAAGAAATCAGCCGTGGCGTACTCATCCGCAAACCCTGTGTGCAGGACAGTCATCCGCTGGACCAGACATCGACAACTTGCCAGGCTTGGCGGGCATATCTGATTGGCATCAAGCCAAACGCGCTTGCGCAATCCGAATGAGTAGTCCGCCGCGATCACCGCGTTTCCATGACACGAATCGACAGCTTCGATCACGAAGTCCACTTGAATGTTGTTTACCGCCCGCGGCGCGGCTAGTGCTACCCATCGCCACTGCTGGACACCGGTCTCAGGCCCCGGACCGCCCACTTGGAATTCGTAGACTCCGGGACCCAGGACAGCGCTGCGTATGCCCCAGGTCGCACCAACAAGTGTGGCTGGGGAGAACGTGCGATAGCGACCAAATCCGCTTCGAACGTCGGGCTCGCCCACACGCGTACCAGAAACAGCTCCCCAAGCGTCTCCGGCCAGAAGCGCCATTGCGAGAGCCTGAACGCCTCGCACGTCTACCCCAAACTGTTCTCTGAACGCTTCGGTCTGGAGCGCCACGCCGCCGGCTACCATTGCTGCGCTCCAAGATGTTCCGGTTGCAGTTGCCGTGGAAAACTGATCCGTCGGCACGACCCCGCCAACGGGCGCGGTGTTCGGCAGGAAAGTGACTTGCGCAGGAGCGACCACGCCCATGGCCGCCGTGCCAGCAGTGATGTTGCTGCTCAACGCCAAACTGATCGTCATGTCACCACTCGGGGATCCCGACCATATGGGAGCGGAACCATTCCAGATCGGCGCCGCTGTGTAGTTCAGTGGGACGATCGCGGCGCCGGAGTTGTCGTACGATCCAACGCCGAGGACGTTTGGATGGTAGGCGGGGTACTGCATGCTGCATGTTGAGCCGCTGCCCTGACCTGCTGCCGCAACCATCATCAACTGGCTGAACTGTCTGACCCCTTCGATGTTCGCCGCGATGTTCCCGCAGTCGAAAGTCTGCGGGCAACCTAGCGGCGTCTCCGGCACCGTTGCGGCTAGCGCGACGACATTGGCCCCGGACGCGCTCACGATGGCTCTCCCAATCGCGTCACAGTCATTCACGCCGAAGTATTGAAGCGCCACTTCAGACGCGATCCCACTTCGCGCTACGCGCATGTCATTGGCGGTGATCGACGGAACCTGACCCTCTTCGATGCTGCCACCAACCAAGAAAGCAAATGGCGTTGAGTGGTTGGCCGATGAACGCGGGGTGGGATTGAACGGGACGCCAGCGGAAAGCAACGGTCTGCAGCCCCAAGCAACGCAAAAGACGGGGCTGATGATGCTCTGTGCGCACGCGTTGCAGTCCTCAGTCCGAGTGAACCGGCTGGTCGCGTCAGTGGCAGACTCACGGAACGCCGCGTGGGAAACCAAGGGCCAATTCCAGTACTGGTTGTCACGCCCGGAGCGGTCAATGATTGCGACTGTAATCCGGTTGCCTGACGTTGGACGTCCTCGATTTCCGACGTCAATTTCGTTCTGCGCCCGAGTGACCAATCGCCGAGAGTACCCGCTGTACGCGCCGTTGCTTTGAATCCGCGCGTTGGGGGAAATGCGCTCAACTTCCCGCCAACGCGCCACCTCCGGAACCAGGTCCGCATCGGCGGTCACGTAGATGTCCTCTGTGAGCCAGGACATCTCCGCATGATGCACCCGTGGGTCAGCCCGAAGTCGCTCCAGCACGCCACGATGGGCCTCCTCAGCCCTCACGCGGCGTTCCTCGCTGAAAGTCGCTCGGGCTCTCTCATTCATGCTTCGCATGTTGCGCAGCGGGAGTTCGTCGGTCAGTGCGTCAGCCAGTACCAATGTGAACGTGATGACTCCGTCTCCGGGCGCACCAGCACCGCGCCGCCTGCCTTCGAGCGCAGGGAGTGCCTCGCGCGCCGCATCCAGCGCCCAGTCCGTGGAGGAGGTGCGAGCGAGCGACGCGGTTCTCGAAGGCGACGGCTCACGACCTCGCCGCGATTCCGCGATGCGAGTGAGAGCGACGTCATCAAGCGGCGTGTAGGAGAGTGCGTCGCTCTCATCGATAACATGGCGCGTCCCATCCACTGCGACGGTGAGCCGAAGCGCTTCGTAGTCGGCTACTGGCGCTTCCAGTGCGCGTCCGCATCCAAAAATGCCGTCACCGTCACCGCACACGCATACGTGACTCTCTTCTTGATCCTCACCATATCGGCCGATCTCCTTCCCCAGAGACGCCGGCAAATGCGCCGAGGCCTTGGGCTGTTTCCCTCGGCCTTGGGCTGTTTCCCTCGGCTTTGGGCTGTTTCCCTCGGCTTTGGGCTGTTTCCCTCGGCCTTGGGCTGTTTCCCTCAGCCTTGGGCTGTTTCCCTCGGCGCTGCGGCCGCGGGTCATTGTGGGCGGGTCCCCTCGCTCACGACTGACAAGGTAGACGCAGTAGGGCGATGTGTGCAAGCGGCGCGCGACGTTGCTGTGAGAACCCGACTCTCACGATGAGAACCCGACGCTCACTTCTTCAGCGCGATGCGCGAAGCGAGCTCCAAGGGCACATCCATCACCACGCGAAACGCGCCCTTGCGGTGCACCAGGCGCACATTCACTGCGTCCTTCGTGGCTGCTTCCAATGCGCGCTCAAGCTTCGTCGCATGCGCCTTGGCCTCCACCTCACCGGGCCGCTTCTTCGCCTTCGAGGCCGGACGCACATCGGCCGCTGCAGCACGAATCGCGAGCGCGGTTTGCTTCGAGATCGGCAGCCCCGCGATCACCGCGTCTTCGCGTGCAAGCGTCTCCGCATCATCGACCTCGGGCGTCGCCTCCACGTACGTGATCAGCGCATCGGCCTTAGCGCTCGTCAGCGTGATGGCCGTGGTCTCCGTGTAGTGCTCGGCGATGCGCATCA
>JBILQT010000167.1:0-15960 GCA_044373065.1 Sandaracinaceae bacterium | reverse complement strand
CATCGCCATGAAGCCGGCATTCGGCTGCAGCCCAAGGGCTGAGTCATCGAAGCAGGCGCCAATGTATGTGTCGGGCTCGGTGGCGCATGTCGTGCGGATCTGTACGACGGCATCGAACGCGGGGTCGGAATCCTGGCTGAGATCCACCCGCACGCCGACCATGCCTGTGCCTGGCACTTGAATCGCGAGTACCTCCTGCGGTGGCGCCGAGGCTGCATCGGGATTGCCGCAGTTGAGCATCTCGAGTGGCCCAGCGGGGCCTCCCGTCGTGTCGCCCGTGATCGTCATCGCCTCGCCCATCACCGGGCTCACCATCCGCGGCATCGCACACGTCGCAAGGCCTCCCGTCGTTGGCGCGTCGCGCCCGGCCTCACGCACGACTGGCGTGAAGGTGTCGGTCGGCGTGCTCGCATCGGGGGCGAGAATCGGGTCGGTGGGGCAACCCGTGGCGAGCGTGGCGAGGACCGGAAGGAGAGGCACGAGACGACGGGAGAAGGTCATGCGCGGCAGCAGGCCAAGTTTTCCCGGAGGCGTCAATGAAGCTCATCGCACACGACGGAAAGAAGAAGGGCGCAGACCTTGTGGGTCCACGCCCTCTTCGTTGGTTTCACCTTGCGGTGAAGTCAGCTCACATCGCGGGGCAGACTGCCGCGCCCATCGTCGGGCAAGCGGAGGTTGCACAGCGGTTCGCGATGCCCATCGGGTCGCACGCAGCGCCAGCGGCGACCACCGCGCGAAGGCGGAACTCAGCGCCCACCGTTGCTGGAGCGGTCAACGCGGCGAAGGTGTCGACCACAATCGTGTGGGTTCCGGCTGGCACGTTCTGCACAGTCGCCGTCGAGCGGAGGTCTCCGTCGGGTGCGCCCGTGTAGTCGTCGTTGCAGGTGAGCTCCGAGGCGTCGTTGGTGCAGTTCGCGCGCACGTAGACAACCGTGTCGACCGTTCCGGCCGTCGCCATGACGTTCGTGGTGGCGACAAGGTCGAAGTTGCCCGCGGGCACCGTCACGTTGAAGACGCGCTCTGCGCCGCTGCCGGCCATCGCAACGCCGCATGAGCCCTCAAGGGCGCTGGCAGCCATGGTGAGCATGACGCTCTGGGTGTTGACCGAGGGCGTTGTGGCCGTCGGCGCCGTGAGCGTGACCGCCGTTGCGCCCGCGCATGCTGCCGTGGCCGCTGGGGTCGCTGCACAGGTGCCGGTCATGCAAACGAGGGCTCCTGCGCAGGTGGTGCCGTCGCAGGGCTGGCCGAGGCCGCCCACGTCGGTGATGGCAATCGTCAACGGAGCGCTCGTGAGGCCGAAGCGATCCACGACCGACACGCGCGCGCTGACTGCGCGACCGATCACGGGCACGCGGCCCGAGCCGTTCAACGTCGAAGCCTGGTTCATGAAGGTCGCCATCGTGGGCACCTCATCGAACTCAAGCTCGATGGGCCCAAGGCGCGTCTCGGTCTCGCTGAGCGAGATGGGCATGCCTGCTGCGTTGAGAAGCTCAAGGCGATAGCCCGTGACGTTGGAGTCCGTATCGCCGCCCGTGAGGTTGAGGCGGAACGTATCGCGGCCAACGCGGACGGCGGTGCCCGCTGTGAGTGTCGGTGCAGCGTTTGTCGCGACGGTCTGAATGGTGAGTTCGTAGGTGCTGGCCGGCTGCGTGCTGACCACGAGGAAGACCGTCGAGCCGCCCATCGCCACGAATGCGCCGCTGTTCGCTGCGCCCATCGCCGTGCCATTGGTGAAGCAGGTGTGGAGAGGCGAGGGCACCGTCGCACAGGTGGAGCGCACCTGAACAAGGCCGGCCTGAGCGCTATCCGACGTGAGGTCGAACGCGACGTTGACCATTCCGCTGCCGGGAATCGTCACTGCGACAACGTCCTGTGGAAGACGATCGGCCGGCATGACTTCCGGTCCACCGAAGCAGTCCTCGCCGAGGTCGATCGGGCCAGGCACGCCGCGTGACATGTCGCCCATCACGACCGAGGGAGCGCCTGCCGTGAGTGTGACCGTGCGTGGTGCGGCGCATGTCGCGAGGTCCACGAGCGGGTCGGCCTGGAGTGTGAGCGAGTAAGCGCCCTCGCCCATCGTGGGCGAACCCATGAACATGCCTTCGGCGAAACCACTGACCACGAGGTAGACGGTCTGGCCGCCCATCACGCGGACGGAGCCGCCCGAGCGGGTCGTCGTGCCGTCGATGTCGTCGAAGCACTCGCCCTGCATTGCGCAGTCATTTCGAACCTCGACGATCGTGTCGAAGGTAGCGTCCGTTCCGTCGCCCATCGAGAACGTCAGCACAGAAGGGGCCGTGCCTGGGATCTGCACGGCGATCACTTCCTGAGGCGCCGTGGTCGCCGCCATCGTGTTGCCGCACTCCGTAGCAAGCGGGCCTTCTCCACCGCCGGCCGTGCTGCCCGTCACGGTCATCGGCGCGCCAGCGGCGAGCGTGACCATGCGCGGCATCGAGCAGGTCGCGAGAGCGACAGGGGCGCCCGTGTCGCGACGCGCACCGGTATCGCGCATCGGTCCCGCGTCACCCATCGGTCCGCTGTCATTGCCGATGACGCCGGTGTCGTCCGTCACGACAGGCGTCGGGCAACCCGCAGCCAACAAGGTGACAAGTGAAAGAGGCGCGCCAACCAAAAACTTCGAAAGAGTCTTCATGCGCGCAGCACTCACACTTCTGTGACGTTGCGTCAACGGTTTCGCGCCAATGCGGTAACACGCCCCACCGCATCCACGCTCAGCGCACCGAGGAGCTCAAGCTCGGTGACGCGGCCTTGAAGCACATCGAAGGGCAGCCCAGCGCGCGCGGCGAGCGTGTCGAGATCGATCGTGTCTTGGGCCACCGCATCGAGCACGGCGGCGAGCGTCACTGGCAGATCAAGGTCGAGCGTCGCCTGCGTCAGGACAGCGCTCTTTGTGCGCTGCACCCTCGGCTTCTTGGGACGCTGCAGGATGTGTGTTGGGATCGCCTCCGGCGTGGGCGCCCCGTCCACGACACTCAGCGCATCCGCCTCGCTCAAGCACACGCGCGCCCCCAGACGCAGCAAGAGGTTGCTCCCCTCTGCATGCGCATCGGTCGGGAATGCGGGCACGACGAGCAATGGCACGCCCATCTTCAACGCGGCGTGCGCCGTGGAAATCGCGCCAGAGGGGAAGGGCGCTTCCACGACGATCACGACCCGTGCGAGCGCGGCGATGATGCGATTGCGCGCGAGGAAGTAGCGCCTCAACGGAGGTGATTCATCGCTGTGCTCACTCAGCTCGCAGCCTGCCTCTCGCACGCGCTCAAAGAGCGGGAGGTTCTCCGGTGGATAGAGATGCGAGAGCCCGGGCGCCTGAACAACGACCGTCTTTCCTCCGCCCCGCAACGCGCCCTCATGCGCGCATGTATCGATGCCCAGCGCACCCCCAGAGATGATCGCGCATCCCGCCATCGCGAGCTTCTCAGCGAGCTCTTCGGCAAACGACCGAGCACGCTCTGAGGCCTCGCGCGTACCGACCATCGCAACCATGCGCTCACGCGGAGGGAGCGTGCCGCGCACGCGCAGAAGCTCAGGCGGGTCATCGAGTCGAAGGAGTTCCGCGGGGTAGTCAGGCGAACCGTGCAGCAGTGTGTGAATGTCCATGCCGCGTCATCGACGCCTGCTCGCTTGCGTTGCGTACAACATCAGCGCGCTTCCCCTCGCGCGCGAAAACCGCTACGACGGCGCGCATGCTCGAGAAGACAGACATCGTCGTGGGTACGGGCGCTGAGGCGGCCGTGGGTCAACAGATCACCGTGCACTATGTGGGCACGTTGACGAACGGTTCGAAGTTCGACGCTTCGCGCGATCACGGAGAACCCTTTTCGTTTCGCTTGGGTGCAGGCCAAGTGATCAAAGGCTGGGACGAGGGCGTCCAAGGCATGAAGATCGGGGGCAAGCGCAAGCTCGTGGTGCCGCCCGAGATGGGCTACGGCGCGCGCGGCTATCCGCCGGTGATTCCGGCCAACGCAACGCTCGTCTTTGAGGTCGAGCTTCTTGGCGTCGGCTGAGGTTCGCATTCCAACTCAACCTCGGTTGAGGGAGCGCGCCTCGTGACTTGGTGGACGGCGCTGACGGTGTTCGAAGTCGGATGGGTGGTCGCGATCTCTGTGACCATCATCCTCGAACGCCGCAGCCCAGTCGCCACCTTCGCTTGGATTAGCGTGCTCGCCTGGCTGCCCATCTTGGGCATCGCCGTGTACTACTTCTTCGGCCCCCGCCGATTGCGTCGCCGCAAGATGCGCCTTCAAGCGAGTGCCAAGCGCATCGCACGGGCTGCGCGATTCTTCGACGATCAAGTGGATGACGAGCGTTGGTCCGGTCTCGCGCGCGCAGTGATGTCGCTCGGCGAAGCGCCTCCTTTGCCTGCCCAAGACATCGAAGTCTTTGTCGATGGCGATGCGCTCTACGATGCGATCGAGCGCGCGATCGATGCGGCCCAAGAGCACGTGCATCTTGAGTACTACATCTTCGACGGCGACGAGATTGGGACGCGCATCCGCGATGCGTTGATCCGCGCCCGCAAGCGCAACGTCGAAGTCCGACTGCTCCTCGACGGCATCGGTTCCGTCTCCCTCGCCAACGCCTTCCTACGGCCCCTGGAAGCGGCGGGTGGGCAGGTCGCGTTCTTCAACCCCGTCTCGGGTTTTCGCCCACGCATGGCGAACTTTCGAACGCATCGAAAGATTGTCGTCTGCGATGGCCGCGTTGGCTTCACCGGCGGCATGAACATCACGCGCGAGCACTCGTCACGCTGCATTGAGAAGAAGGCTTGGCGTGACACGCACATGCGCTTCGAGGGCCCTGCGGTCGCAGCGCTGCAGCGCGTCTTCTTGCCGGATTGGTACTTCGCGAGCGGCATCCCCGAGGATGAAACCGCCGCGCGCTTCTTCCCCAAGAGCGACCTGCCAACGGACAAGGATGCGACGCTTCTTCAGGTGGTCTCCTCCGGGCCCGACAAGGACATCTACGCGGTCCACCAATTCCTGTTCGGCGCGATTGCCCAAGCCCAAGAGCGCGTCTGGCTCACGACGCCCTATTTCGTCCCTGATGAGCCCACGCTGGCCGCGCTTATCGGAGCAGGCCTTCGCAAGGTCGACGTGCGCATTCTCGTCCCAGCGCGCAGCGACAACCGCCTCGCGGATATGGCCGCACGCTCGTACTTCCCAGAGCTCGCGCGCGCGGGTGTGAAGATCAGCGAGTACACGCCGCACATGCTCCACGCCAAGACGATGGTCATCGATCGCGACCTTGGGATCATCGGCACCGCGAACTTCGACAACCGTAGCTTTCGACTCAACTTCGAGGTCATCGCTGCGGCCTTCTGCCGACGCACGAATGACCAACTCGCCGAGGCCTTCGAGCGAGACTTGCAGCACTCCACCCAAGTGCGCGTTCGTGACATCCGCGAGAAGGCCCTCATCGAGCGCTTTGGAGAGTCCTGCGCGCGCCTGCTCTCGCCGCTGCTCTAAGGCAATTTGCAGATCAACAGATACCCGGCATGAAGGATTTTCGTTTCAGCGCGAGCGCGCCCGCAGGGCCAGACCGAGGCGTAGCAGCGCTACGTCGCAGGGCTGGACCGAGGACGTAAGCCGCGATCAAACGAAAAGACAAATGCCTTAAGCGCGGGCCCCGCACGCATCGCGCTAGGCTCGGCCGATGTGGACTTTCGCTCATATCGAAACGGAGCACGCCGAAGCCCTTCACGCGCTCGAGACGCATCCGCTGATCGCCCCGACACTGGGCACGCTGACTTCGAGGACGGTCGGCTCCGTGAAGAAGCGCATTGAGTCTCTCGTCATCGAGCGCGAGACCCTGCTTGGCGCGTTTGAAGATGGCGCGTTGATCGGCGTGGCCTCCCTTGAAGGCCGCGTGCCCCTGCGAAGGCGTCACGAGGGTGCCCTCTGGCTCGCTGTCGCCCCCTCGCATTGGCGTCGCGGCGTGGGTCGCTCGTTGCTCCAAGAGCTCATTCACAAGGCCGACAACTACTGCGGCTATGTGCGCCTGATGCTCCACGTGCAGGAGTCGAATGTCGCGGCCATCGCCCTCTATGAGTCGCTTGGGTTCGCACGCGAGGTGCGCCGCGAGGCGATGATGTTTCGCAGCGGCTACGAGGCGAGCTTGCAGCTCGCGCGCATACGTCCGGGCTTCGTCGAGAGTGCCGAAACCTCACCGCTCCCCGTCACCCGACCGCGCACGAAGCTGCCCCCCGCAGAGCTCACGATTCGCCCCGCCGAGGTGAGCGATGCCGAGCACTTCATCCGCATCCACGCGAGCCTCACAAACATCGAATACACGATGCAGATGCCGCACACCTCGGTGCGCAAGTGGCGCGAGATCCTGACGAACAACCCACCGAGCACCCACTC
Organism: Sandaracinaceae bacterium; assembly: GCA_044373065.1. GTDB lineage: Bacteria > Myxococcota_A > Polyangia > Polyangiales > Sandaracinaceae > JAFLCL01. The sequence goes on along the minus strand of JBILQT010000167.1, from coordinate 9,574 downwards.
GATCGTCGCTCTGCATCAAGGCGAAGTGATCGGCTCCGCGGCCCTCATCGGCATGGACTCCCCGCGCTTCAAGCACGTCGCCACGCTCGGCATCGGTGTGCGCGAAGACATGCAGGGCTCAGGCGCAGGCGACCGCCTCATGAGCGCGCTGACGAAGCTCGCCGACGAAGAGCTCGGCCTCATCCGCATCGAGCTCGACGTCTCCTGCCACAACACGCACGCGATACGCCTCTACGAGCGCCACGGCTTTGTGAAGGAGGGCGTGATGAAGCAGGAGACCTACGTGCGCGGACAGTATCGGGACAGCTTTGCGATGGGGCGGGTGAGGCGGGGATGATCTTGAGGGACCCCGCGACTTGGCCTGCCGACGCTCGCGGCAAACTCCATCGCTTGCGTGGTCTACCCGTGCCGCCCATCGCGCTAGATCGCGACGTGCTGTGGGCCGAACTTCGGGGGACGGTGGGTCTGCCCAAGCAAGTCTCGAAACGCGATGCGGTGAGTGCCGCGTTGGTCTCCTCGCGTATGGCGATCGTTCCGCCGCCGGGACCCGCGTCGATCGAACTGGAGGTGATGATCGCTGAGCGCTTCATTGGTACGCCGTCGTCGGAGATGGAGGCTCGCAGCTTCACCATGGTGGACCACTGGACGGCCACAGGTGGGCTGAGTCACGCCGTGCTCGCGGTGCAAGCAATGGCTGGGCGTTGCGGTGCTTCGATGTTTCTACGACTCGCCCACCACGTCGCCTTGGCCGACGAAGGTTCGTATCAAGATGCCTTGGGTGTCGCCGAGTTCGATGCCGCGCCGAATGAGCACGCGCTCGCGGGCCTCGCGTTCGCATTCCCGCAGAGCGGTCGTGCAGACGCGTTGGTGCGGATTCAAGCAACCCGCCTCAGTCGCTCGGGCGTGCCCGAACTTCACCCGCTTGCTGTTGCGTCCGTCAGCGAGGCCGCGACCCTGGATGTGCTCCGAAGCGCGGGATTCGGCTACGCGATGCGGACAGGCGGAAGGTCGTGGCGCGATGGCCCTGCAGAGCCAACCTTGTTCACGCTAGTCGCTCGCTTTGGTGATGCCGTGTTGCCAGCGTTCGACGCGCAGTTCGATGCTCCGGGCGTTAATGCAGATGCGACCCGCGCGCTGGCCCGAGCGATTGCGTTCATCGGAACCGAAGATGCGTTCTCGCTCCTCTGCGCGCGCGTTGGTGACCGTCACGTGGCCGCCGTCCTCGTGGATGCAGCGCTTCGAAACCCTCGTCCGGCGATGGCTCCCCTCACCCGAGCGTCGTCGCTCGCAGGCAAAGTTGGGGCAGCGTGTCGGAAGATTCTCGGGCAGCTCACTGCGCGTGCTTCGGTCGCGCTCGAAGTTGGACAGCCGTGTATTGAAGTCTCGACGGTTGCGCAGCGCACCGATGACCTCGGCTTTCTTGTAGACCCGCCGTGGCTCCGAGGGGCGCCTCGTCGCGCGCCCGCAGTCCTCGTCGCACAAATGCCGTTCGTGGAGACGTTCGTGGGTGAATGCGTGGCGGCGGAGCGAGCGATTGAACTGGTCGACAGCGACAACGCGTCGCGTTGGGGCATCTCGCCGGAGTTGGCCAATCGCATCGCTCGATTCGATGTGCCCGAGCATCATGCGAGGTTCGAGGAGGCGTCTCGGGCACACGCGTCCCGTCGGAACTTTTGCGCTGTCGCAGGATGGTTGGTCACGTTTCCTCCACGGCTCATCGCGAGACTGGTCACCGTTCACGCCGCCGCGAAATGGCACGACCCACACCACGTGTTTCGCAGACTCGCAGACGTGCATCGTCTCGCCCTCCTCGATGCCTTCCTCGCCTTCGCGGCCTCGCACACTGAAGAGGGCCTCGATGTGCTTCTTCCCTACCGCAGCCCGCGCGTCGCGATGCTTGCGGCCGATGCGCAGTACCGTCTCAAGAAGAAGCCTCCGGCCGCGAGGGCTTGGCTCTTGCGGCATCCCGAGGCGGCCGCAGTTGGTCTGATTCCGAAGGCGATTGGCAAAGCGGGCAAGGAGCGCGATGCGGCCGAGTACGTGCTGCGCTTGCTTGCGAGGGAAGGTCACGAGGGCGTGGTGATGGAGGTGGCTGCGCGCTACGGCGAGGTCGCGAACACGGCGACACGTGCGGTGCTCGACTTCGACCCGCTGCAGGTCTTTCCGACGAAGCTGCCGAGCCTTCCAGACTTCGCGAAGGCCGAGACGCTGCCGCGTTTGGTGTTGCGTGCGTCGGGCAAAGCGCTTCCCGCTTCGGCGATGCAGCACGTGCTCACGATGCTCGCGTTCAGCAAGCCGGGCGAGCCTTATGCGGGTATTGCAATATTGAAAGAACTCACGACGACCTCCTCGCAGGGTGACTTCGCCTGGGAGCTCTTTCAGTCCTGGCAGGTCGCGGGCGCCGACTCGAAGCAGGGTTGGGCCTTCGCTGCGATGGGCTTCTTCGGCGATGACGCGTGCGCGCGAAAGCTGACGCCGCTGCTGCGTGCTTGGCCCGGTGAAGCGCAGCATCAACGTGCTGTCGCGGGCCTCGAAGTGCTCGCTTCGATCGGCACCGATGTCGCGCTCATGCATCTGCATGGCATCGCGCAGAAGCTGAAGTTCAAAGGGCTTCAGGAGAAGGCGCGCGAGAAGATCGATCAGATTGCCGAGGCGCGTGGGCTCACGGCCGATGAGCTCGCCGACAGGCTCGTGCCGGATCTGGGCCTCGATGAGGACGGCTCGCTCACGCTGGATTTTGGCCCGCGCAAGTTCCGCGTTGTCTTCGATGAGTCGCTCAAGCCCTTCGCGAAGGAAGAGAGTGGCAAGCGTCTCCCTGACCTGCCGAAGCCGCGCAAGGACGACGACGAGACCAAGAGCAAAGAGGCGACGGAGACCTGGAAGGCGCTGAAGAAGGACAGCAAGACGATTGCGCAGCAGCAGGTCACGCGGCTTGAGCTCGCGATGTGTGGAAGGCGTCGCTGGACGAGCGATGTGTTTCGTCCCTTCCTGGTTGAGCACCCGCTCATGCGGCATCTCGTGCAGCGGATTGTCTGGGGCACATACAGTGCGGAAGGGAAGCTCACCGCGCTCTTTCGCGTGGCCGAGGATGGCAGCTACGCGGATGCGCGTGATGAGGCGTTCACATTGCCGGAGGGCGCGTCGATTGGCGTCGCGCACACGCTGGAGATGCAGAAGGACGACGAAGCGAAGTTCGCGCAGAGCTTTGCGGACTACGAGCTCTTGCAGCCCTTCAAGCAGCTGGGTCGCGAGACCTTTGCGCTGACGCCGGAGGAGGCCGCGCTGCCGAGCCTCTCGCGCTGGGCGGGCAAGAAGATCCCGACGGGCAAGGTGCTTGGTCTGGAGGCGCGCGGTTGGCGACGGGCCGCACCCATCAATGGCCATGTGGGCACGATCGAGAAACCCGTCGGGATGCACAAACTCGCGCTTGAACTGGACCCGGGCATGGAGGCTTCCTGCCTTGAGGTGGAGCTTGAACAGGAACTCGTTGCACTCGACACAGGCGGCATGAGCACGCTGCTTGGCGAGCTTGATGCGATGGGCGTGAGCGAAGCTCTCCGGGACATCGCGCAGATGCTGGCGGTCGCGATCCGCTGAACGGTGCGTCATGTTGCGATATGAAATCGCTACTGCCTAATCGTCGCACCCTGGATGCGCCGCATCCCAGGGCCTCGCGCCGTGGTTCAGTACTGTCGAGCGGATCACGCCGCGCCACCAGGAGCGAATGGTCGAGTCACGCGCCAGCGCGAAGTGGACGATGCGAAGATCGCGCTCGTGCCCGCGACACAGAGAAGCTGCCTCAAGGTGGCCCTCGGTGAAGGTCCGTGTGTGTGCGATGGCAAGCCTGCGTGCGCGATCGGGAATCTCCGGAGCGAAGAGTTCCTCACGCCCAATCTCGGGAGGCCTCGTTGTGCGCGTCGACGCTTCGAGAAGCTGCGCGACCGCCCGTCCCTGCATCGTCCGGCGACCCTCGATGACGATCGAGTTAGGCAGCTCGGAGGCCCAGAGAGCTGTCCACTGCACACGCCCAGACTCGCCTTGATGCACCTCCAGGTGCTGTGGTGCGAAGGGCGCCAGGCTTTCCGGATTCAGCGCCGTGCGGGTATCGACGGGGCCGAAGTGTTGAGAGTCGATCGGGAAGAGCGCGTGTGCCGATGGCGCCACGACTTCGCGCGTCGTTGCAATGGAGCACATGTGCACGTCCTGGTGGTCTGGGCCGCGTGTCGTGTGGCGATGAATGACGCCGCGAATGAGCGTGCGGTGGGCAAGCTGTGCTGCCTCGCCTGCGAGCCCGCAGCTTTGCCACGCGCCGTCGCCAGCCCGCACGAACGCTGCGGCATTGCCATCCCCTCCGGGTTCCGCGCCGAGTACGAGCATCTCGTCGAAGTTCTCGATGTCGGCTGCCTGGGCTTGCGTTTGTGGTGCCTGAGCCTGTGTCGTAAGTGCGACGAGAATCGTGAGCCCAGCGAGCGCGGCGCTCGTTTCGGTGAGGCGAGACATCCCGAAAGCCTCGCATGGCGCGGTACCTTCACGTGATGAGACCGGGAACGTTTCGATGCGCGACGTGCGCCGAAGATCACGACGCGCTGGATGTTGCCTTCGCTGCGGAGGCACCTGTGCCCTGGCTCGCTGCGAGTGAGGAGGTCCGCGCGCGCTCGGAGCTCTCATCGGATCAATGCGTGATCGAGCATGCGCAGGGCACGAGTTTCTATCTACGCGGCTGCATCGAAATTCCGATCCTTGGCCTCGCGAAGGTCGTGGGGAAAAAGACGCGGCCGCGGCATGCCGAGTGGGGCGTGTGGTGCTCGCTGAGTGAGCGCAGCTTCGTGGATGTGTCAGCGCATTGGTCTGACCCCGAGCGCGTGAAGTACGGTCCCTACTTCGGCTGGCTGTCGACGGTGATTCCGTCTTATCCAGATACGATGGGATTGAAGACGATGGTGCACACACGCGCGCTTGGCGTGCGCCCTCGGGTTGAGCTTGAGGCCACAGATCATCCGCTGGCGGTGCATCAGCGTGAGGGCATCACGCTCGAGGCTTGGATGGCGCTGGTCGAGCGCCTGCTGCACCCGGAGCCCTAAACGCATGCCCTCCCTCGTCCCACCCATCGCACTCGACACGATTGCCGCCTGGCCCACGCGGCGACTGCTCGCGCTCCGCGATCGACTCTTGCGTTGCGAGGACTCCCTCGAAGTCAGCGATGTACAAGACCTCTCGGAGCTCGACCCGGAGGTGATTCGCTTCAAGGACGATGTGCGCTGGAAGCCACTCTACGATGGCGTTCGCGCGCTCCTGAGCACACGCGAGCATGTGCGGAAGCCACGCTAACCGATGCGTGCTGCGAGCTGCTCGCCGGAGACAAACGCGGACTCGATGCGGGGGGCGATGAGCCAATCGCCGCAGAGCCCGAGCTGGAGCGCGTCATCCCAGAGTGCGCCTTCGCCGAGACCCTTGGCGATGCGTGCGTAGCGCCACCTGTGTGCTGCCGAGAAGACGGGCGCGGGCACAGCGGTGATGGAGGCGAGTGCCGCGAGGAGGGCCTCGCTGACGGCTTCGGCAGAGGACTCAAGGTGCGCGCTCGACCATGCTGCGTTGGCGTGCACGACGAGCGAGGTGATGTCTGCGCGGCCGGGCTTGGTGTGGTTCTGGGCGACGAAACCGAGGGTGGGGTGCGCGCTGAATTCACATCCGTTGAAGGGCAGTTCGAGCGCGCGATCGAACGCGAACATTGCGGCCCAACAAGGTGCCGATGTGACGGAGGACGCGGCCTTGGCGAGTTCCGGCGCGAGCGTGGAGAGAAGCACGCTGGCTTGCTCGGCAGGCACGGCGATGACGAGGCGCTCGAAGGGGCCGAAGGCATGCGTGTCGGCGAACAAGTGAAAGCCCTCCGCGTCCTTCTCCAGGCGCGTGATCTGGATGCCCCAACGCACATCGCACGCATCGCTGAGAGCGCGCACGACGCTGCTCATCTTGGGTACGCCGACCCAGAGCGTCTCGGTGAAGGGCGCTGTCTCGCCGCCAGGGAGCGCGCGCACGACATTGCTCCATGGCGCGACAATCCCTTGGCTTTCGAGGGTGGCGACGAAGGCTGCGAAGGAGGCGTCACGTGTGGTGAAAAACTGCGCGCCGTGATCGAAGGCGACCTCGCCCAGCGGCGTCGCCTCACGCTTGCTCGACATGCGTCCACCGGGGCCGCGACCTTTGTCGAAGAGGGTGACGGAGTGTCCTTTTGCGACGAGCTTGCGTGCGCAGGCCAAGCCCGAGATGCCCGCACCGATGATCGCGACGTCGCTCATGCGTGCGTCAGACCTTCGCGGTGTAGACCCAGGCGGGCGGGAAGTTCGCGGGGATGGGCTTGCGCGTCACGTGACCGAAATGGCGCTTGAGCGTCTTCATGTAGTTGAAGCCTTGAAGGCCCGACTCCTTCGTCCACGTCACGTAGCGCGTGTGGATGTAGCCAAACTGCACGTAGATGCCGCCGGGCTTGAGCGCGCGCTTGGCGCTCTCGAGGATGCGCTCGCGGATCTCATTGGGGATGAGGCTCATGCCGAGGGAGGACATGACGATGTCGACTTGCCCCTCGTGCCCATTCTTCGCGAGCAGCTCTTCGATGTACTCGGCGCTGCCAAGGATGGCCGTCATGCGCTTGTCGTCGACGTTGCGGATGAGCTCGTTGTGAAGCGGCTCGTCGATCTCGATCGTGAAGAGGCGCGCATCGGGCTTCATGCGCGCGAGCAGCGGCTTGGTCATCGGGCCAACGCCGGGCCCGAGCTCGACGATGGTGTTGGCGCGCTCGGGGCGCGATGCATCGACCATTGCATCCACGAGAAAACGCTGACTCGGGACGATGCTCGCGGTCTGATGAAAATCGGTGATTCCCTTCTTCATGAAGGTGAAGAAGGCACGCGGACCGCCGGACGATTTTTTCGCCATGATGGGGCGCAGCGTACGTTGCGCGCGTGCGGGTCGACTAGGCCAATTCTGCTTCTTCGCCCGCGCTTCGGCGTATGAGAACGTCACCGCATGAGACGTTTTGAGTTCGTCGAGGGCGCGAGCAAAAAGTTCTGGGAGATTGCGCTTCGGGGCGCGGAGTTCGATGTGTGCTGGGGGCGTATCGGCACGAGCGGTCAGTCGCAGACCAAGAGCTTTGCAAGCGATAGCAAGGCGCTCGTGGAGCACGACAAGCTGATCAAGGAGAAGACGGGGAAGGGCTACGTCGAGGTCGGCGCGCAAGCGTCTGCTGCACCCGTGGCCGCACCTGTTCCGGCTGCGCCCGTTGCATCCAAGCCGAAGCCGAAGGCGAAGAAGGAAGATGAGGCCCCGGCTGCCGCAGACCCGGTGGTCGCGAAGGTCGAAGCGACACAGAAGGCCGAGCCTCTTGCGACGGTGTCGTCATCGACGTGGGTCGATACGTTCGTGCCGACAGACCCGCGCACATGGCCTGCGGCGGCGCGTGCGGAGCTGCATCCGTTTCGTGGCTTTCATGTCGAGCCGCTGAACATCGACAAGGCGAAGCTTTGGCGTGAGGTGCGTGCTCGGTTCAAAGAGAACGCGACCGGGAAGACGGCGACCGATGCTCTACGCGCGTACATGTTCCAGAGCGAGTTTCCAACCACGTCGCTTGCGCCAGAGTTGGAGGCGACGCTTGCATTGCGCGTCTCGCTCAAAGAGCCGGTGTGGACGCACGTGAAGGCCGTTATCGAAGGCTTCGTCTCGATGGTCGATCTCTGGGTGCTGACGGGCGGATGCGCGCATGCGATTCGCTCTCTTCGGGCGCTCTCGGCGAGCAAGAATCATTGCCCGACATCGTTCGCGCCCCAAGGCGTCACGTATGCGTTTCCGGCCATCGCGTTTCCGGCCGTCGTTTCGCGGCTTGCGCACCATCTCGCGCTGGCCGACGAAGCCGAGCATCGCGCCGCCGAAGAAGCCGCCGAGCTGCATGCGCTGCCCCCGCACTCGCACGAGAATCAGCTGCGCGCGGGGCTCATCTTTTTGTTCGCAGAGCGAGGCTTGGCGGATGCGGAAGTGATCGCGGCTGCAAGTGGCGCGACGCCAGGAAGCTATGCGCAGATCAATCCGCTCGTGGTCGCTTCGGTGACGACGCTCGCTGCGCTTGAGGAGGGCACGAAAGTCATCAACGGCACAATGCTCAAGACGGCCGAGAACGGTTGGCGCAGTGCGAGTGCGGACGCGACGCTCTTCTCGTTCGTTGCGCGCTTTGGTGAGCCTGTGCTCGTTGCGCTGGAGGCGTTCCTCAAGCGAAGCGACATGGACAGCGAGGCCTTGCGCTCGGTGACTTCCGCCATCGCGCTTGTGGGAAGTGAGCGTGCGTTCGAGTTGCTCGCCTCGCATGCGCAAGAGCGTGCTGTGCTCACGGCGCTGCGCGATCGCGCCATCGAGCGCCCCCTCGTCGCGCTCGCACCGCTCGTGCATCAGTCGCTGCAGCGCGGTGCGGCTTCGAGCCCCTGTCGCACGATTCTCTCGCAGGTGATCCGTGCGGACGCGCCGGGCCTTCAAAGTGCGATCGAGACGCTTGGCGATGCGGGCAAGAAGCTCATCGCAGAGCTGCGTGCGAAGTCGGGCGAGGGGCTTGAAGATGCTGAGGCGAGTGCGCTTCCGAGCTTTGTGTTGACGCCGCCTTGGCTCGGCAAGAAGCAGCGCAGCAATACGCAGGTCGATGGGCTCGCGATGCTTCCTTTCGAAGAGTCGATGGCCTGGCCCGAGGGGCTGCAAGCGAAGTGGAAGAAGCACACGCCGCATCCTTGGGCTGCGAATGCAGTCGCGATGCCCGATCATTTTGCGCAGCAGTGGCGCATCCCCTCGGACGTGGCCAAGCGGATGGTTGCCGTGGACGCACCCGGGGATGAAGACGAGATACGCGCACACGCGCAGGCGAAGACGTCGGGGTACTTTTCCGGTTACGCGACGCATCTTCCGCTCTACCCCGCGCACTTCGCGCGCAAGCTGCTGAAGGTCTTCGCGGGTGAGCGCTGGTGGGGCGTCGACGAGTCGTTTCGTCTGCTCGCGGCGCGCGACGAACTCACCTTCCTCGATGCCTTCCTCGCCTTCGCCGCCTCGCACGCCGAAGAGGGCCTCGATGTGCTCCTGCCCTACCGCAGCCCGCGCGTCGCGATGCTTGCGGCCGATGCGCAGTATCGTCTCAAGAAGAAGCCTCCTGCCGCGAAGGCTTGGCTCCTGCGGCATCCGGAAGCGGCTGCGATTGGCTTGATTCCGAAGGCGATTGGCAAGGCGGGCAAGGAGCGCGATGCGGCCGAGTACGTGCTGCGCTTGCTTGCGAGGGAAGGTCACGAGGGCGTGGTGATGGAGGTGGCTGCGCGCTACGGCGAGGTCGCGAACACGGCGACACGTGCGGTGCTCGACTTCGACCCGCTGCAGGTCTTTCCGACGAAGCTGCCGAGCCTTCCAGACTTCGCGAAGGCCGAGACGCTGCCGCGCTTGGTGTTGCGTGCGTCGGGCAAAGCGCTTCCCGCTTCGGCGATGCAGCACGTGCTCACGATGCTCGCGTTCAGCAAGCCGGGCGAGCCTTATGCGGGTATTGCAATATTGAAAGAAC
>JBILQT010000513.1:0-3631 GCA_044373065.1 Sandaracinaceae bacterium | reverse complement strand
CGTGCGGTCCCAATGTCGGCAGGGAGACTGGAACCAGTGTCAGCGCGCGGGTCGAAGAGACCTGAAGCGCACGAGCGGGCGAAGACGTCGTCATGTCTGTGAGATAAGCGTCGACCTGGGGCGCAGCCAGACTCGAAAGTTCGTGTTGCGCGTGCGCAACACGTCAGCCGTTAGCGACCATCATCGGCACGCGCTCGGTGAGCCAAGACGCCACGGCTGAGATGCGCGGTACGCGGCGCGCGGAGGTATGGGTGACGAGCCATACGTCAGTCTCTGGCCATGGGGGCTCACGCGCGCCCTTCTTGAGTTCGATGCCGCGCAAATCGAACACGCGCTCGAAGAACGTCGGCAGTACGGCGACCGCGAGCCCCGCCCGTACCAGGTCGAGCTGTGCCACCACCGAGTCGGTGGTCAGGATGGCGCGTGCACCAACCCCCTCGGCAAGTCGACGGAACACGCCCGCCTCGGGCAACACCCACGGCAGCTGCGACAACGACGTCACGGTGCCAAGTCCACGGGCGAACTTGGCGCTCGCTAAGACGCGGTGGCGGACGCGCGCAACCCGGCGACTCGACAAGTCGCCGATGGAGGGCCGCACGAAGCGCAATGCCACATCCGCCTGGCGGCGCTGCAGGTCGATGATCTCGTTCGACACGTGCACGACGAGCTGAACACGCGGCAGCGCTGCGGCGAATCCGTCGAAGAGCTGGGCAAGAAACAGGTCGCCAACCGACGGCGTGAGCGTAAGTCGGACCTCGCCGGCAATCTCCGTCTCGAAGCCCTCGGCGCGGCGCTCGAGCGCATGTGCCGCGCGCTCCATCTCTTCCGCGGAGTCGACGAGTGCGCGGGCCAGCGGAGTCGGCGTCACTCCCGCGCGCGAGCGGTCGAAGAGCTGGGCGTCGAGGCGTACTTCGAGGGCAGAGAGCCGTCGGGACACCGTGGACACGTCGAGACCCAGCGCGTCGGCGGCCTCTCGCAGCGACGTCGTTCGTGTCAGCGCTAGAAACAGCTCCAGGTCGCTCCACGCCAAGTGTTTCATCTGTGCAACGTATGCAGGAGAGCGCGGCCCAACAAGGGCACTTGCCGATCGACGCTCGCGAAGCTTCCGATCCCTCGATAATTGCGACCAAGCCGGTGTCAGAGCACGCTTTGGGAAAGTGGTGTTTTCACTTCGCAACCGACTCAAAACGCCTCTGCAAGGGCCTCGCCGAGTTCCACGAAGGCCCCGAACTCGCAAAGCCGAGCCCGCCACGACGCTCCCGAAGCACCTAAAACCGCCGAAGAATGCGGGCCGACGCACGAAAACCGGCCACCAGACACACATCTCCCGCCGCGCCCCGCGACCGCAAATTCACGCGATCCAAAACAGCCGCTAAGCCGCCGCCGCAATCGCACCCGCCCAAGGCGGAAACGTCCCCTCGGGAAACTCCCCGAGCATGCCCGTCTCACGAAAGCGCGCAGACGCCTCGACGTAGAATGCGACCATATTGCGATATGCATCGCGCAGCGCCCACACAGCCTCGCGTGCACCGAAAGCCCAAGGTTGCTGCGTGCGCGGACGAGCTCCTCTCGGACGCGTTCGCGGGTCCGCATTGATCAAGCTCGCAACAGACCGCACACGGACGCGTGACTTCTGCCGCACCAACGCCATCTCGCGCTCCGTCACATCCATGCTCGACCGCAACGCGCGCCGCGCCGCACGCAACTCCAGCGCCGAAAGTCCCTCCCACTGCGGCATCGTCTCCAAAGGCACACGCACCGTCTCAGTGAACTCAGCAAGGCTCTTGGGCTTGCCCGCCTCGCGCCACGCATCCTCATCGAAGTACGCGACCTCGATCGCATCACGCCCCTCCACGACAGCCGAGTACGACGAAAGCCCCGGCCACTCTTGCGCACGCTCAACGCAATGCGCGCGCACCGGGTTCGCGTGCACGTAGTGAACGAGCTGCATGAAGCTCGGGTCATCAAGCACGGGCTGATGCTTGAAGCGCTCTTTCGACATCGCGCCCTGCCTGCGCAGGATTGGGTTCAACGCGAGTGCGACCTGGCTCTTGAAGAACTGCATCGCGGCCGATAGCTCGGTCGACTCGGCGCGCACGACGAGGTGAAAGTGATTCGCCATCACGACCGCTGCGTAGAGACCGATGTCGTACTTCTCTAGCGTCGCGGCGAGCACGCTCGCGATGAGAAACGTGGTGCGTCGCGACGGTCGCCAGAGGAACTGGTCGTCCACGCATTTTGAGGTCACGTGGTACGTGCTCACATCGGGCGGGTAGTAACGAAGCCTGCGCATGCGCGCGTTGCTAGAAGTTTTGCGCCTGGGAATCCGCCACGGTTTTTCGGGGAATCAAGGCCCTTCTTGGTGCACGTGGCGGCGGTGGCGTGGCGCCGACGCCAGGGTCGAGCTGCGTTCACCGCCGCTTGGCGGCGGAGCAACGTCCCGCAGCCCTCGCCCACAACAACGCCAACCCAGCGCCACCGCCGCGTTCAGCCAAATTCGAAGAACACGCAGCCCCGAGAAGGCGCCCGCCAGACAGATGGGCAACTACACCCGAGGCAGATGGGCAACTACACCCGCGCGATGCCTAGCCCCCCTGGGTGATCTCTGTATACTCCCGCGCCCAATCGCTTCGCCTGCCTCTGCGGGCCTCGTATTCGACCCTCTTGCGACGGAATCCACGTGTCATCAGCAAGCCAGAAGGAAGCCACCGTACGCGCCGAAAAGCGCATGCAGAGCGATGAAGAGCTCGGCCTTGAGTTCTTCGCCGACTACTACGCCTACGCGCCCGCGGCCCTCGCGCTGCGCGAGTGTGTTCGTCTCGCTGCGATGCGCGGAGTCGAGCTCCCGGAGCCCATCTTGGACGTCGGCTGCGGCGACGGAATCTTCGCCCGCCTCTGCTATCCCGATCGTCAGGTCTGGGGCATCGACATCAACCCCAATGAGATCCGCCGCGCGCAGAGCACCGCGAGCTACTCGACGCTCATCTGCGGCAGCATCACCAGCTCCGATCTCCCGAAGGCCTACTTCAAGAGCGCCATCGCGAACTGCTCGCTCGAGCACGTGCCCGACATCCGCGCCGCCTTCGACACGATCAGCGCCTCGCTCGCCAAAGACGCGCCCTTCATCCTCATCGTGCCGACGCCCGATTGGACGCACGAGCTGCTCATCCCCCGCATCTTCGAATCCGCGGGCCTCGAAGGCGTTGCGCGCTTCTACCGCGACAACCTCGACCGCGTATTCCACCACGTGCACCTCTACGACGAGGCGAAGTGGACCGAGCTGCTCGCAGCCTCCGGCTTCGCGGTCGATCACGTCGAGCCCATCGTCTCAAGCGGCGTCACCGGCGCCTTCGACGTGCTCATGTACCCGGCGCTCTCGGGCTGGGTGACCAAGCGCCTGAGCGGCCACTGGACGATGGTCCCCGGCCTCCGTCGCGCACTCGCTGGCATCCCCAAGACGGCCATCCGCGCACTCTCCAGCATGATGCGTCGCGAGCCCGGCAACATGAAGCCAGGCGAGCTCGTCGTTCACGCGCGAAAACTCTAGGTCGCTCGCTCCGCGATCGCCCCGAGTTTTCGCCCGACTGCTTTCGGGAGGGCTGACGGCAGCCCTCCCCTCCATCGAAGTGAA
>JBILQT010000512.1:0-3643 GCA_044373065.1 Sandaracinaceae bacterium | reverse complement strand
GGCATCACCCACTGGCCACGCACATCGATGCGCTCGGCCTCGGCGTCATCCATCGCGCCATGTGCGGTGATGCGCAGAATGCGGTCGCCCTCGATGAGCACATCGCGCGGCAGGCCCTCACCGCCGAGGCCGTCGAAGAAAGTTCCGTGTGCGAGCAGCGTTCGTTGTGCGTTCACACAGGGATCATGCGGCCTTCGCTAGAGAAGACGGAAGTCCACACCGTGACGATGCACCCGGATTGGTTGAACCCTAACGAGGGCACCGGTAGCATCGCTCCGTGACTCGAAAATGCCCGCAGTGCGGGACCGCTTACGAAGATGCGATCGCTTTCTGTGGCAACGACGGCGCTGTCACTGTGCAAGTCCAGCCCGAGGGCGAGACGCCCGATACGCGACTTGGACGACGGTTTGGTGAGTACGTCGTCACCGCCCGCGTGGCCGATGGTGCGATGGGCCGCGTCTACGAGGGAAGGCACGCCGCGACGCGGCAGAAGGTCGCGATCAAGATTCTGCACGACGACGTCGCACAAGACCGCGTCGCCGTGGAGCGCTTCAAGCGTGAGTTCGAGACGGCCAAGGACATCAACTCGCCCTACGTCGTGCGCGTCATCGACTTCGGCGACACAGGCGACAAATCGTTCTTCCTCACGATGGAGTACCTTGAGGGCGAGGAGCTCGAAGCGCTGGTGCGGCGCGAGGGCGCACTGCCTGTCGCACGCGTGCTGCGCATCCTCTGTCAGATCGCGCTTGGTCTCGATGAGGCGCATCAATCCGGCGTCATCCATCGCGACTTGAAGCCCGCCAACCTCTTCCTCTGCCAGGGCCCGGACGGCGATTCTGTACGCGTGCTCGACTTCGGCTCGGTGAAGCTGCAGATGGAGACGGGCGCGAAGCTCACGGCCTTCGGGACCACGCTCGGCTCGCCCTTCTACATGTCGCCCGAGCAAGCGATGGGCAGGGCCGACCTCGATACGCGCACAGACTTGCTCGCGCTGGGCGCCATCACCTACGAGATGTTCTCCGGCAAGATTGCCTTCGACGGAACGGCTGTCGCCGAGATCTTGATGAAGATCGTCAATGCGATGCCACCCACGCTCTCCGGCGTTGTGCGCGGCCTGCCTGCTTCGCTCGACGACACGATCGAGAAGGCGCTCGCGAAGGACAAGACGAAGCGTCACGGAGGCACGATCGAGTTCGCGGCCGATGTGCTCTCCTGCTTTGGCCTCGCCGCCACGCCCGACCACGCGAGCATTGATGCGTGGGGCAAGAAGACGATCGCGGAGATCGAGGCCGCCCTCGCCACTTCCACACCTCGCGCGGCCAAGCCCTTTGGTGCCCCCGAGCCTGTGCCCACGGCGCCCAAGCCCGCGACGCCGAACTACGCGCCCGCGCAGCACGCACCCGTGGTCTCCGCGACGCATCCAGTGAAGCCCTCCGGAGGCGTCCCGCTCTGGGCCTACCTCATCATCGCCGCGTTCCTGCTCACCGTCGTCGCCGGTGCACTCGCGCTGATGTTCGTGATGTGAGGCGAGGCGCTGCGGAGGCGGCGCCTACTCGGCGAGGGCGCGCGTCACGATCGCATCGGCATGCGCAAGCGCGTGCTTGAGATCAAACGCGGCGTCGATCTCCGCCTCACTCAGGTGCGCGCGGATGTCCGCATCGGCCGCGAGGAAGTCGCGGAACTTTCCCTCGCCCGCGAAGGCACGCATCGCGTTGCGCTGCACGAGCACATAGGCGCCCTGACGCGCGAGTCCCTTGCCGACGAGAGAGAGAAGAATGCCCTCGCTCGCCCAGAGGCCCCCCGTCTGCGCGAGGTTGCGCGCGAGGTTCTCGGGGTAGACGACGAGGCCCTCGATGAGGCGCGTTGTGCGCTCGACCATGAAGGCCAGCGTGGCCGTCGCATCGGGCATCACCATGCGCTCGACCGACGAATGACTGATGTCGCGCTCATGCCAGAGCGCGACGTTTTCCAGCGCCGGAATCGCCGCCGCGCGAACGATGCGCGCAAGGCCGCAGAGGTTCTCGCTCAGGATCGGATTGCGCTTGTGCGGCATCGCCGAGCTGCCCTTCTGCCCGCGCGTGAAAGGCTCTTCGGCCTCAAGCACCTCGGTGCGCTGCCAATGGCGCACGTTCGTCGCAAAGCGCTCAATCCCTGCTGCCACAAGGGCCATCGCGAGGTGAAGCGCGGCATGCCTGTCACGCGGAACGACCTGCGTGGCGACCGTCTCCGGTGAGAGCCCAAGCTGACCGAGCGCGTCCGCCTCAATCGAGAGCGTCAGATGCGCGTACGTACCCACCGCGCCCGCAATCTTGCCCCAAGCAATTTCCTTCCGCGCCTCAAGCAAGCGCGCATGACCACGACGCAGCTCCGCGTAGTGTCCAGCAAGGCCAACACCAAACGTCGTTGGCTCTGCATGAATGCCGTGCGAGCGACCGATCATCGGCGTGGCGCGGTGCTCATCCACACGCACCTTGAAGGCCGCGAGCATCTTCTCCATGCGAAGGAGAATCGCGTCGGTCGAGCGCACAAGGAGAAGCGCGAGCGAGGTATCGAGCACATCGCTCGACGTCATGCCGCGATGAAGCCAGCGCGCGGGCGGGCCCACGAGCTCTTCGACGTGCGTGAGAAACGCGATCACATCGTGCTTGGTGGTGAGCTCAATCTCATCGATGCGATCGGGGTCGAGACGTTCCTTCACCGGCTCAATCGCATCGGCCGTACCCACGGGCACCACACCCGCGCGCTCCATCGCCCGACACGCTGCAAGCTCGACCTCAAGCCAGGTGAGGTACTTCGTCTTCTGTGACCAAAGCTCGGCGAAATCGTTCGGTGTGTAGCGGGGAATCATGGCGCCCCACCTACCACAACCTCACGGAATCGCGTGCAACTCTTGGGCAAACGCGAGCACGTCCTTGGGGCGCTCGTTGGGGCTCTTGGCGAGTGCACGAAGCAGCAGCGCATCGAGCGCGGGAGGCACGCCCTGCATCAGGTGCGAGGGGGGCACGGGCTGCTCCGTGAGGAGCGAGGTGAGCACTGCAAAGGGCGACGCGCCAAGGAAGGGCGGCACGCCGGCAATCGTCTCGTAGAGCAGCGCAGCGAGGCCATACACATCCGAGCGGATGTCGATCGTGCGCTCACCGCGCGCTTGCTCCGGCGACATGTAGTGCGCCGTCCCGACGATGGCGCCCGTGCGCGTGACCCAGACACTCGCGCCCTCTCGAATGGGCTTGGCGAGACCGAAGTCGAGAAGGATAGCGCGCTCTCCGAGGCCCTCACGCGTCGCGAGGAACACGTTGGAGGGCTTGAGGTCGCGATGAAGAACGCCCGCCGTGTGCGCAGCATGAAGCGCCTCAGCGACCTCGAGCGCGAGCTTCTTCACCTCGCCCCATTGCAGTCGACCGATGCGGGCCAGGCGATGCTCCAGCGTCTCGCCCACGAGCAGATCCATCACGAGGTAGCGTGGGTCGGACTCAAGCTCGAAGTCGTGCACCTGCACGATGCCTGCGTGCCCAAGCGAGCTTGCGGTGCGGGCCTCGCGCTCAAAGCGCTGCAGTGACTCGACAGAAATGCGCTCATCCGGAAGCAAGGTCTTCACGGCATAGCGACGACCCGTGCGCACATGCCGCGCGGTGTAGACGCAGCC
>JBILQT010000511.1:0-3649 GCA_044373065.1 Sandaracinaceae bacterium | reverse complement strand
ACGCGAGCTCCGAGACGGCAGGCCAGGGCGCGCGATGAATCGTCGGTTGATTCGTCTCGCCCGCGTAGACCCAGCTCCACACCTCCTCGGTGATGTAGGGGACGATCGGCGCGAAGAGGCGAAGGAGCACGTTGAGTGCGAGGCGAAGTGTGGCGACGGCGCTGCGACGCGAGGCCGCATCTCCGCTCTCGCCGCGCGCACGGATCTTCACGATCTCGAGGTAGCTGTCGGTGAGCTGCGACCAGAAGAATTGCTCGGTGAGCATGAGCGACTGCGCGTACTCAAACTCATCGAACGCCGCCGTCGACTTCTCGATCAGCGTGCGCAGCTTCTGGATGAACGCGAGGTCGAGCTCCTCGGTGATCGACGCGATGCTGACATCGCCCTCGGCCGTCTGACCGAGCACGTACTTGCCCGCGTTGAAGAGCTTGGTGACGAGGCGCTTGCCGACCTTGAGCACCTTCTCGTCAAACGCCGTGTCGGTGCCGAGACGCGCAGAGGCGGCCCAGTAGCGCACGCCATCCGACGTGTACTCCTCAAGCAGCTTCATCGGCGTCACGACGTTGCCCACCGACTTGCTCATCTTCTTGCGGTCGGGGTCGAGGATCCAACCGCTGATCACGACGTTGTTCCACGGCACCTTGCCCTCATGGAGCATGGCTTTCGCAATCGTGTAGAAGGCCCACGTGCGGATGATCTCGTGGCTCTGCGGGCGGATGTCGGCGGGAAAGAGCTTCTCGTGGCGCGCATCGTTCAGGCCCCAATGCGAGCTGATCTGCGGCGTGAGCGAGCTTGTGAACCATGTGTCGAAGACGTCGGGATCACCCGCGAAACCATTGGGCTGCCCGCGCTGCGCTTCGGTGAAGCCCTCCGGCGCATCGCTCATCGGGTCGCAGGGGAGCTGCGCGCGGGTCGGATAGATCGGCGCGTCGTAGTTCGCGAAGCCCTCGGCATCGAGGCGGTACCAGACGGGGATCGGCACGCCGAAGTAGCGCTGACGCGAGACGCACCAATCGCCGTTGAGGTTCTCCGTCCAGTTCTGAAGTCGCGCCTGCATGTACTCAGGCCACCACTTCACCTCCTTGCCCTTCTCAAGCAGGCCCGCCTGGTTCTGAAGGAGCTTCACGAACCACTGACGCGTGGTGATGAACTCCAAGGGGCGCTCGCCTTTCTCGTACTGCTTCACGGCGTGCATGATCTTCGTCGGCTCGCCCTGAAGCGGCGCCTCGTCCGTGCCCGCGTGGCCTGCGCCAAGCGCACCGTTCGACGCATCGCGAAGCATCTCCACGATGAGCTTCTGCGCCTGCGTGACGTTCTTGCCGATGAGCTGCGCGTAGGCCGCGTTGGCCTTCGTCGCATCGAGGCTCGGGAAGCCCTCGGTGCCGTACTCCACGGGCTTGATGCGGCCGTCCTTCGCGAGAATCTGACGCGTCGGGAGCTTCTGCTCGCGCCACCAGATGACGTCGGTCGCATCGCCGAAGGTACACACCATCAAGATGCCGGTGCCCTTCTTCGGGTCCGCCAGCTCGCTCGGGAAGATGCGCACAGGCGCGCGGAAGATTGGGGTAATCGCGCGCTTGCCAAAGAGGTGCTTGAAGCGCTCGTCCTCGGGATGTGCACAGACCGCGACGCATGCGGGCAAGAGCTCGGGGCGCGTCGTCGCGATCACGAATGATTCATCCGTGCCTTCGACGGCGAACTTCACGTGATGGAAGGCGCCGGGCTTCTCCACATCCGTGAGGTCGGCCTGCGCAAGCGCGGTCTGGAAGTCGACGTCCCACATCGTCGGCGCTTCCACGTTGTAGAGCTGATTCTTCTCGACCAAGTCGAGGAAGGAGAGCTGCGCGATGTGGCGGCAGCGATCATCGATCGTCGCGTACGTCTGGCGCCAATCCACGCTCAGCGCGATGCGGCGGAAGAGCCCCTCGAAGGCCTTCTCGTCCTCGGTCGTCACGATGTGACAGAGCTCGATGAAGTTCTTGCGCGAGACGATGCGCGGACGCTCGGCCTTGCGCTTCGCATCATCCGCAGGCTCGATGACGAGGCCGGGCTCGTAGGGAAGGGCGGCATCGCAGCGCACGTGAAAGACGTTCTGCACGCGGCGCTCGGTGGGCAGGCCGTTGTCGTCCCAGCCCATCGGATAGAAGATGTTTTGCCCGCGCATGCGGCGCTGACGCGTGATCACATCGGCGTGCGTGTACGAGAACACGTGGCCCATGTGGAGCGACCCGGAGACCGTCGGAGGCGGTGTATCGACAACGAAAGTCTCGCCGCGGCTCTTCGTTTCATCCCAGTGATAGACCCCGGCTTCACTCCACGCGGCGTCCCAGGCGGACTCTTTCGCGGCGGCATCGAAGTGAGGGGGAAGGAGCGAAGGATCAAAGGGCTTGGTCGACATGCGCGAGGCTTAGCGATGTGGGCCGAGCGGGACAAATGTTTTCTCGGTGATAGGCCTCGCGACATGACGCGGTTCACGGCTTCGCTCCTGGCTCTCTCGCTCGTTGCTTGCTCCGGAAGCGATGACGATCGCCCGTCCACCCCGCGTGAGCCCGAGCATGTGGCGACGCCCGCGCACACGACGCCGGAGGTGCCTGAGCCTGCGCGTGAGCAGCCAACGGTCTGGCTTGAGCCGGTCGGGCATCCGCCGATTCCGGTGCGCGTTGAGGTGGCGATTACGTCCGCGCAGACCCAACGCGGCCTGATGTTCCGGCGTCAGATGGATGCCGACGCGGGCATGCTCTTTCTGTTCGCGCGTCCACGCCAAATGACCTTCTGGATGCACAACACGTATCTGCCGCTCGACATGATCTTCATCACGAGCGACCACCGCGTGCTGGGTGTGGTGGAGAACGCAACGCCAGAAACCGACGACCCGCGTGAAGTACCCGGGGAGAGTCAGTTCGTACTGGAAGTGAACGCGGGCTATGCGCGTGAGCACGACATCACCGCTGGCACCGTCGTGCGATTCGAACATGTCCCTCCGCCTCCGGGCGCCGGGACGGATGATGAGACGGAGGAAGAATGATGACGAAGTCCCTCGAAATGCGCCTGCTTGCAGGCGGTCTGGTAGCGACTGCATTGGGTCTTGCGGCCTGTGGAGGCGAGTCCACGGCCTCCACCGAGCAAGCCTCCACGAGCACCCCCGAGGTCGACCCGAACGCGCCGGTGGTTCCTCAGGGCGGCGTTGGACAGACGGAGGATGGCACGCAGATCATCTTCGCTGGCAACGGCCCCAACCGTCCGGCCGAGCGCCGCGCCTACGACCCCGACCGCATCATCCGCGTGCCGAACGCGCCTGACCCAGAGGCTGGCGATTTCACGCTCGATGAGGCCGTCGCAGGGATGCCCACCGACGGTCAACTCGTGGTGGAACTCGGCACGGACTTCGGCGCGCTCTACTGCGACCTCTATGCCGACCGCACCCCGCGCACCGTCGCCAACTTCGTCGGCCTCGTCCGTGGCCTTCGCCCCTGGTGGGATGGCCGCGCAGGCCAGTGGGTGACCTTGCCCTACTACCACCGCTTCCCATTCCACCGCGTGATCCCCGGCTACATCATCCAGGGTGGCGACTACCTTGAGGATGGCACCGGCACAGTCGGCTACACGATGGAGTACGAGCCGCACGACACGCTTCGCCACGACCGCGCGG
>JBILQT010000509.1:0-3661 GCA_044373065.1 Sandaracinaceae bacterium | reverse complement strand
TGAGCGAAGGCCCGCACAAGCGCTGACGCCCGAGATCGACACGCATGAGACGCGTCTTCGCCAGGTGTGCGATGTGCGCCTCGCCGATGTGCGCACCGTGGGTGCGAAGGCGGCGCAGCTCGGTGAGGTCTGCGGCATTGGCTCATCGATTCGCACACCCGGCGGCTTCACAATCCCATTTCGCTACTACATCGATCACCTCAGCCGCGATGGCATTCAAGGCGAGCTCAACGCGGCGCTCGCAGACACGGCCGCGCAGAGCGATGCGCATCTTCGCGACACACAGCTCGCCGCGATTCGCGCACACATTCAATCCACGCCAGTCGACCCTTCCCTCCTTCGCCAGGTGCGCACGCGCATGAATGAGGTCGGCCGCGGGCGTCGCTTCATCTTCCGCAGCTCGACGAATGCCGAAGATTTGCCGGGCTTCACGGGTGCAGGCCTCTACCGCAGCATCGTGGTCCCAATCGATGCGACGGACGAGCAAGTCAGCAATGCCATCCGCGAGGTGTGGGCGAGCGTCTGGCTTCACGGCGCGTTTGATGAGCGCGATTGGTATCGCGTCGATCAATCGCGCGTCGCGATGGCCGTGCTCGTGCAGCCCTTTGTCGATGGCGCTTTGGCCAATGGCGTTGCGATCACAGCGAACCCCTTCTTCGAAGGAAGGCCCGGCTTCTTCGTCAACGCACAAGCGCTTGGTGGCAGCGTGACGGGTGCACAGGGCGATGAAGTGCCCGAGCAACACCTCATCTACGTCTACTCCGAGACGGTTGAGTCTGAGCTCCTCTCTTCGAGCTCGCGCAGCCCCGATCAGTTGCTCTTGGGCGAGGCTGAGATCCTTCGTCTCACAAGTGCGTTGCGACGCGTGCACTGCCACTTTCGTGCGCGCTGGCAGTCACGCGGCATGCAGCTCGATGGCTCCGATGCGCTCGACATCGAGTACCTCATCGCGGGCGAGGATCACCACGTGGTCATCCTCCAAGCGAGGCCCTTCGAGGTTCGCTACGAGCACTCGCAGCAGGTGGCCGGGCTCGACCTCTGCTCCTACCACCCAGCGGGTGTCGAGTAACTGCGCCACCTGGGTGTCGAATAGGCGCGTGAACACCTTTGCTGGCGCAGCAACGAATCAGCTAGCCTCGCCTTCGCTCTCGCGCAGTTGGTTGCGCGCAGCACGAGGCCCGATTCGGCGAAGTTGGTGAGGCGTCTTCCAGCATGACAGGGATGTCGCGATCGCGAGGCAGAGCGGAGCACGACGGAGACGTCGCTCCCGGCCCAGCGCGTGAAAATGTCCTTGTGATGCGGCCTCTTCACCCCGCAGCCGCGTCCTCATCCAAGGCCCGGACGCTGCATGGCATTCGAGTTGCGTATCGGCAGCTTGTGCCCCTCTCGATCGCCACGCTCGTGCTCACCGGCTGCCTCGCGCAGGACCTTGAGTACCGCGCGCCCGCGAACTGGCCGCCTGCGGTCGCGACACCAGAGTCGATGGGCTCAGGTTCGTTGCGTCCACTGGATCAGATTGTTCGGCTTCGTGCCGATCAGCTCAATGGCGGCGGCGATGCGGGGCCGATCACGAGCCTTCGCTTCGATGTCGTCGTGCGTGATCCCGATGTCGCACAAGAGCTCGCCTACAAGGTCTATGTCGACTTTCAGCGCAACGTGAATGAGGGCGCAGTCATCGCGGAGTTTCTTCCGCCCGTCTCGCGCTCGCTCAGTGGTCGAGGTCAGCGTGCGCTCTCGTTCAGCGTGCCCACGAGCTTCCTTCGCGAGCCAGGTTGTCATCGCGTCGAGCTGCTCGTCTCGGGTCGCTTCCAAACGCCGAATCCGCCCCTCGCAACAGGGCGCGAGCCGCTTGAAGCGGGTGATCTCGGCACAGCCACTTGGTGGGTCGCAACGCAGCGTGGCGAAGGGGAGGCCGTCGACATGACGGCATGTCCATGAGGCGCGCACACGCAGCGCTCCTGGCATGGGGCATCGCATCCCTCAGCGGCTGCTCGCTGCTCATCGCACCCCCCGTGGAGAGCCTCGAGAACCGCTGTGAGGTCAACGAGGATTGCATCGGCGGGACGTGTGATGTGGCCCACCAGATGTGCATCGTCGCCGAGGCGCCTCGCTACGATTTGCGCCTCGAGGTCACCCCCATGAGCAACGGCCTGGGCGTCACGCCCGTGCCTCTTTTGGTCGACGTTCCCGACATCACGCAGAGCCTCGTCACTCTCCCCGTGACCGTGCCTGTGAACGGCACCGTGCGATATCGCGGAGAACCTGTCGCAGCCGAGATCACCTTCACGGCAGTCGTTCCCGCAGCAGACGCGCGCACACCGATTCTCTCAGGCGGCGTGTCAACACGCTCGACGACCCTCACGCACACGGGTCTCGACTTCTCGACGCAGCTTCCTGCGGGCGCGACCTACGATGTCTTCGTCGAACCGCTCGCCGAGTTCCGCACGCTGCTGCCGCCGATTCGCGCGCGACTCACGGTCCCCGCCGATGCAGGTGTGAGCCTTCCTATCGTCTACCGAGATGATGCGCTTCAGACGACACGCGGAATCATCCTTGATGGTCAGCGCATGCCGCAGGCAGGGCTCATCGTACGCGGCGTCGATCCCGCGACAGGGCGCGCGCTGACCTCGCGCGCAACGACCGATGCCACGGGGCACTTTGCCTTGGTGCACGCGACCGATTCCGGCACGTTTACATTCCGCATTCGTGGCGATGAGACGCGGCAGAACACCGAGAGCATTCTCCCTGCACTGACCATCTCGCCGAGCACATTGATGCCGACCTCGGATGGCGAGTTTGTCTTGCTCGTCCCCGCGAGCGACCGCGCGCTGCACTTTGTGGCGACCGTCGAGATGCCCGGTGCAGGCATGCATCCCGCCGTAGGAGCACGCATTCGCCTCACCTCATCGAACGTGCGCGATGCCGACACGGGGCTCACGGGAAGCCTCGAGCTCGACCGCACAAGCGACTCGGAGGGGCGCTTTGATGGCTGGGTTCTTCCAGGCGACTACCGCGTGGAGATCGTCCCCGCCGAAGACGACGCGGCCGTGCTCGCAAGCGAGCTTGAGATCGCCGCGAACCCCACGGGCATGTTGCTCGGCCAGGTGTTCACGTTGCCTGCGCGCGCCGTGCTCGGAGGGACCACGAACCTCCTCGATGGTGAGCCCGTCAGCTCCGCCGTCGTTCGCGCGAATGCGCTCGGTCTGCCCTTGAGTGGCAGCGATGTCAGCGCAGCGCGCCTGAATCGCTCCGGTTTCGCGCGCACGGGCTCCTTGGGTGAGTTCCGCCTGCCGCTCGATGTAGGCGTCTACGACTTGATTGTGGAGATGCCGCCATCGACCGGCTTCGCCTGGCACGTGGTTCCGAATTTCGGTGTGGGCAACGCGTCGAGTGGGCTTCGCCAAGCCCTCGCCGTGCGCCCGCCCTATCGCCATGAGGGAAGGCTCGTCTACGCAGACGGCAACCCGGTGGCCGCTGCCTCGATCCGTCTCTTCGCGGTCGATCGCACCACCGGTCGCGCGATCGAAGTCGGTGTGAGCGAATCCGATGTGATGGGGAACTTCGTGGCGCTCCTACCCGCGGCCATCGAAGCTCCGTAGTCACTCACGCGAAGCGCGAACCTCACGCGAAGTTGCGCTCGATGCGGGCGAACGCACGAAGC
>JBILQT010000508.1:0-3680 GCA_044373065.1 Sandaracinaceae bacterium | reverse complement strand
CCGCGGGCGTGCCGATCCTCGTCTTCCCGGGCGGCAACCACGAGACCCTGCGGCCCGTCTGGCAGCACGACCGCGTCGACTTCGGCGGGCGCCTCGGCTTCCTCAAGATCGCACGCGAGGCGGGCGTGCCGATTGTGCCGATGGGCATCCGCGGCGGCTCGTTCACCGCACCGATGTTGCTGCGCAGTGACGTCCTCGCGAGGGCGCTGATCCTCCCGCACCTCATCGGACAGAAGCGCTGGGGCATCTCGCTGCTCGGCCTGCTCGGCACCGCAGCCATCGCGCTCACACCCTTGCCGCTTGTGGCCAAGCTCGCCCTCACCCTGCTCTGGCTCGGCTCGCCGCTGAGCTTCGTGCCGTGGATCCCGTGGACGCTTCGCTACCGCATCGGCCCTCCGATTCCCGCCGCGGAGCTCTTCCCGAGCGGTGAGGACGACCTGCCTGCGGCGCTTGTTCGCGTGGAAGCAGAAGTGGGCGCGCTGATGCGCGGCCCGCAGTAGGCCTCTCAGCCCTCGCGGGCGCGGCTCTCCTCGCGCTCACGGAAGCGTGCGGCGAGCGTACTCAGGAAGGCGCGCATCCAGGGCTTGAGCGCATCCATCTCGCCCTGCAGGTCGGCGGCGGTCACGAGGCGAAGCACCGAGTCTTCCTTCGCGATGACCGTCGCAGTGCGCGGGCCCGGCGAGAGGATCGCCATCTCACCAAAGACCTCGCCCTTGCCCATCTCGCGTATGTGCTTGGTCACGCCCGCCTCCTCGCGGAGCACGCCGAGTAGGCCCGACTCGATCACGTAAGCCGCCCTGCCCTCCTCGCCCTGACGCACGACGAACTCGCCCGCCTTCACATGCGTCACGTCGAAGTGATCGCCGCCGCGCATGTAGGCCACGATGTCCTGACGCATCGCCTTCACGCTTGGGTAGCGATCATCGCGCGCACACATCATCGCGCGACGCACGATGCGGATGAGCTCACGCGGCGTGCCCGGCGCGACCTCTTCGAGGTCGGGGAACTCGCAGCTCTGCGCACGCACGACGAGCTGCCAGACGTTCTCCGCCTCGTAGGGCGGGCGACGCGAGAGGATGTTGTAGAGGAGCGCGCCGAGCCCAAAGACATCCGTCCGCGGGTCGAACTGGGAGAGCGCGCCGCGCGCCTGCTCCGAGGACATATGCGTGGGCGTGCCGATGAGGGTCGGCACCTGATTCGGGTCGAGGTCCGGCGTGGCGCGTCGCGCGATGCCCCAGTCCATCAAGTAGACCTGGCCGAAGTCACCGACCATCACGTTGTCGGGCTTCACATCGAGGTGGATGACGCCCTGGTCGTGCGCGAACGAGAGCGCATCGGCGACCTTGAGCATGACGTCGAGGAGGTCGAGCTGCGCATCGCGCGAGAGCCGCCCCTCGGGGAGGTCTGCGATGACCTGACGAAGGGTGCGTCCCTCGACGCGCTTCATCGTAAAATAAGGCGAGCGGCCCTCGAGGAGACCGAGCTCATGCACCGGGACAATGTTCGGATGCTCCAGCTGCCCTGCGATGCGCGCCTCGCCGATGAACATCTGGAGGTTCGCCGGGTCACCCTCGAGCTCGGGATGCATGCGCTTGCGAACGACCACACGGGTCAGCGCGAGATCCTGAATCAAGTCGACGCGCGCCATGCCTCCGCGACCGACGTCGCCAAGCGCCTTGGGCCCGTTGTCGATCGCCTCGCGCAGCGTCCGGACGATGGTCGCAATCGACTCCTCCGCGCGCACCGCAGCAGCCTGCGTGTCGAGCTCAAGGGGGGGAGTGGATCGGAGGTCACGCGTACGCACGCAGTGAGGGTAACTGACTACCGTTCTCGCACGCGAAAATCGGTTCTTCCTGCATTTCGGAACGTTGCGTTGCGCAGGAAGGCTCTCGGAGAGCCGAGGCAACCCCACTTCGAATTCGCTTAGCATCGCCCGCATGACAACAAGCGGCGGGACGCCCAGTGCAGGACTCCTTAACGGGAAGAAGCGAATCGCCGTGCTCGGAACGGGCGCAGGTTCCATGTCGGCCGTCTGGGGGCTGACAAGCCAGCCCAACTGGCAAGAACACTACGAGATCGATGTCTACCAGCTCGGCTGGCGCGCCGGTGGCAAGGGCGCTGCGGGCCGCAACCGCGCGCTCGGTGACCGCATCGAGGAGCACGGCCTCCACATGTGGTTTGGCTTCTACCAGAACGCCTTCGCGATGATCCGCGAGGCCTACGAGGAGGTGCAGAAGCTCGGCCCCTACGGCTACAAGAGCTGGCGCGAGGCCTTCACCCCCCGCAACGACCTCTTCCTCCAGGAGTACATCGAGGGCGCCTGGCAGTCCTGGCACACGACCTTCCCCGCGAACCACGAGACGCCCGGCGACGGCAAGCCGATGCAGAGCATCGCCTCGATGATCCGCGAGGCGATCGAGTGGGGCATCGAGCTGCTCTTTGGCGCCGATGTTCTCGACTGGCTCGAGGCGAACTTCCGCCCCTTTGAGCCCACACCTGAATCGACCTCGCTCATCGAGCGCGTGATGCAGCGCGTGGAGGGCGTCGTCTCGAAGCTCTGGAATGGCGTCGAGTCGCGCTTCTCGGCCGCGCTGACGCAGCACCTCAACGATGCGCACCGCCTCGCGCACGCGGCCTCGCTCGAAGAAGACGCGCTTGAGATCTTGCTTGGCCTGCTCACAAACATCCTGCGCTGGCTTGGCGCTGCGCTTGAGGGCGAGCTCGACCGGCACACAGAGATTCGCCGCGCCTACATCCTCGTCGACCTGGGCGCGAGCCTGCTGCGCGGCCTCCTCGACGATGGTTGCCTGAAGGCCAAGAGCTTCGACCCGATCGAGCAATACGACTGGCTGAAGTGGCTGGAGAAGAACGGCGCCTCGAAGCTCTGTCTCGCATCCCCCTGGGTGCGCGGCCTCTACGACGGCCCCTTCGCCTTCATGCGCGGCGACGCGAGCTGCCCCTCGATGTCCGCAGCGGTCGCAGTGCGCGGCCAGATGCGCGGCTTCCTTGGCTACAAGGGCGCGCCGATGTGGATGATGAACGCCGGCATGGGCGACACCGTCTTCTCGCCCGTCTACCTCGTCCTCAAAGCACGCGGCGTGCGCTTCCACTTCTTCCATCGCGTGCGTGAGCTGCAGTTCGACAGCGCGCTCACGACGATTGAAGGCGTGCGCATCGGCGTCCAAGCGACGACCAAGGGCGGTGCCGAGTACAACCCAACCTTCCCGCTTCACGGCATCCAATGCTGGCCGAGCACGCCCGACTTCACGCAGCTTGTGCAAGGCGATGAGCTCATCGCGCGCAACATCGATCTCGAGAGCAGCTGGAGCGGCTGGGAGGATGTCAGCGAGAAGCAGCTCAAGCGCGGCGTCGACTTCGACATTCTGATCTCGGGCCTCTCGCTCGCGGTCTGGCCGATCGTCGCGCCCGCACTCTTTCAGGGCACCTCCGCCACCGCGACGAAGTGGCAGACACTCGTGCAGAACATCCCCGCCATCCCGACACAAAGCGTGCAGCTCTGGCTCAACAAGTCGGCGCATGAGCTCGGCTGGAAGGGCAATGCCGGCTTCGTCGGCGCCTACGCGCAGCCCTTCGATACCTGGTGCGATTTCAGTGGCCTCCTCCCCGCCGAGAACTGGCCTGCGGATGGCCCCAAGGCGCTCATCTATCTCTGCGGCCCC
>JBILQT010000166.1:0-16147 GCA_044373065.1 Sandaracinaceae bacterium | reverse complement strand
GACGACAACTGCGATGGCGTGGCCGATGAGGGCGTGACCAACCGCTGCGGAACCTGCGGCGCTGTGCCTGCGGAAGTCTGCGCGAATGGCCGCGATGAAGACTGCGATGGCACGCCCGACGACGGCTGTGATTGCACGGCCGGTCAGACGCAGCCCTGCTTCCTTGGGCCTGTGGGCACCGAGGGCGTGGGCCGCTGTGTGGCGGGTGTTCAGACCTGCGAGGGCGGCGGAGAGTTCGCCTCGTGGGGCCTCTGCACCGGCGCGATGGGACCCATCCCCGAGATCTGCAACAGCATCGATGACGACTGCGACGGCATGACGGATGAGCGCTACTCCGGTGGCTCCAACCGCTGCGGCTTCTGCAATCCCGTCGAGACCTGCGACATGATGGACAACGACTGCGACGGCACGGTCGACGAGTATTTGGTCAACCGTTGCGGCGCTTGTGGGCCTGAGGTCACCGAGACATGCAACCGCACCGACGATGACTGCGACGGCACCATCGATGAAGGCACGACCAACGCCTGCGGCCTCTGCGCACCCGAGCCCTGCTTCACCGTCACCTGGCCCACACCCGGCAACTGCACGGACCCAGGACGCACCTGCGACGGCATCGAGCCCAGCCCAGACTTCCCTGGTGGCGCCACCCTCGGCGAGTCCCGCTCGCTGACCTTCGACTACATCTACATCGCGAGCACGCAGCGCAACATGGTTGCACAGCTCAACACCGAGACTGGTGTCCGCAACTGGCTCCGTGATTCGGGCGGCAGGGATCCTTCACGCACTGCGGTCGCCTTCGATGGCAGCGTCTGGGTCGGCAACCGCGGCTTCGCGGACCCGAACTCGATCCTCTATTCGAACACGGTCCACATGGATACGGCCGGCAACATCATCTGCCGCGCCGACACCCCCGGCATGATCCGCGGCGTGGCGATCGACGCAGACGGAAACGTCTGGGCGGGCGCCTTCAACGCGATGCGCGTGTACAAGATCAGCGGCACGCTGACCGACCCTGGCTCACCCACACGCTGCCGCATCCTGGCCACCTACGACGTAGGCGTGAACGTCTACGGCCTTGCGGTCGACCCCGACGGCTACGTCTGGACATCCTCGCTTCCGACCGTTCGCATCCGCATCGCCGACGGCAGCCAGACGCGCTTCAGCCACCCGTCGACCTATGGCATCGCGGCGGACGGCGCGGGCAATATGTGGTTCGGCAATCACAGTGGTGGTGGCGCAGTCACGGCGGTGCGTCGTGCAGATGGATCGCTCTTGACCACCGCAGCCACCGTCGCCAGCCAGACGGGCATCACGGTGCACCCCGACGGCTTCGTTTGGACCTCAGGCTACGGAAGCAACCAAGTCTTCCGCATCAACGCATCCACAGGTGCAGTCGCCTGCGTCGGCACCACGACGAACGGAACCAACCCGCATGGCATCGCCGTCGATCGCCGTGGTCGTGTGTGGTCGCCGAACCGTTACGGAGGCTACGTCTCTGTGTACAACTCCACGGACTGCACGCGACTTGCGTCGTATCCCGTGGATGTCGGCCAGGAGCTTTACTCGTACTCCGACATGACCGGCCACCTCCTGCGCACGTTCACCGCGCCAGAGGGTCACTGGGTCCAGGTCTTCGACTCGGGCTACGCGCTCTCGTACTGGAACGAGCTGGTCTGGGAGAGCGATGTGCCAGCTGGAACCAGCATCGAGATGACGGTGCGTGCCTCGGATAGCCCGACAGACTTCAGCGCCTCACCGCCCTGTGGTCCGTTCACGGCAAGCCCCGCGAGCCTCGCGGCATGTGGCCTTGGCCAGCATCGCTACCTCCAGGTCGATGCACGTCTTCGTACGACCGTCGCAAGCGCAGCCCCAACGCTCCGCAGCGTCGTCGCCCGCTGGGCCTACTGAGCGCCTCGGCGCATCCCACGCGCTGAACACCAACACGTCGGCGACTTGCTTCAAGCAGGTCGCCGATTTGCTTTTCGCTGTGCGCAATCCAGACGAACATCGATCTGTGCGTCCGTATGCACTCCTCACATTCCTTCTGCTTGTTGGTTGCCCCAACCCGGTCGCCGCGCCGGATACGTTTGCGTTGGATGCGCCCGCTGCGCTCACGGAGGAGGACGCAGGCACAGACGCCCCAAGGGTCGATGCACATGCGCCCGATGCCTTCGTGCCTCCATCTCCCGTCCGCTTCTTCGAAGACCTTCGCGCGCGTAGCGGCATGACCTTCGAGCGCGTCGCTGCCGAGCGTGGCGAGACATTGGCTGACCGCATGTCGGGCGGTGTGTGTGTGCTCGATGTCGATGGCCGAGCGCCCCTCGATGTCTTCTTTGCGATGCGTCCGGCGCGCGATGAAAGCGGCGCAAAGACGAGCGGCTCACGCCTCTTTGTTGGGCAGGAAACGTGGGCCTACCAAGACCAAACGGATGCGCGCGGATTGAACGAGGTGGGCGATGCCTGGGGCTGCCTTGCCTGGGATGAAGACGCGGACGGCGATGACGATCTGCTCGTATACGGCATCGGCTCGCTGCGTCTCTTTCGCAACGCAGACGGCGTCTTTCGTGACGTGAGTACGGTGCTTCCGCTGATGCCCTCACGCTACGAATCCCTAGCGAGTGCGAGCGTGGGCGATGTGGATCGAGACGGTGATCTCGACCTCCTCGTTGGAGGCTTTCTCGACCTCGACCCAACGATCGACGCGGGGCGAGACTGCGGCATCCCAGGTCATCGCTGCATCCAGAACATCTACCTGCTTCGCTCGCTCCCCAACCACATTCTTCTGCGCGAGGCAGACGGCCACTACAGCGATGCAACGGCGCGCCTGGCACCCGCCATGAACGACGAGAGCGCAACGCTCGCGCTCGGCTTCAGCGACCTCAATGGCGACCGCGAGACAGACATCTTCGTCTGCAACGACCTCGGCTCAAGGCAGAACGATCGTGCGCTCTTGCATCAGCCCGACGGCACCTATCTCGACCGCACCCTCGAGACAGGCCTTGGGACAAGCCGTCGCGGCTACGGCACCGATTGCATGGGCTGGTCGAGCTATGACATCGATGGCGACGGCACCTTCGATCACGTGGTCAGCGACTTCGAGGGTCATGCGACGAGCGTGCATCTCTGCGCTCCCGATGGATTCTGCGAGGACGCCTCGCTCCGCGTCCGCACAGAAGACTGGGCACCCACCACGTTTCGTTGGGGTGTGGCGCTGGTCGATGTGGACCTCGATGGCGAAGTCGAATTGCTTGAGTCGACAGGTCACGTCTACCGCGAGGCGGAGATCATCTCGCTGCGCTTTCGCTCGGAGGAGTCGCAGCCGATGCACATCGCAAGCTGGAACGGCTCGCGCTTTGTGGTGCCAACCTTCACCGCCGACGAGGGCGCGCTCGTCGCACGCGCCACACGCGGCATCGCCATCGCGGACCTCGATGATGACGGCGCACCGGATGTACTTCTCGCACCCGCAACGGGCGAACCCGGCGTGCTTCGCAACGTCGCACCGCGCGGGGGGAGACACTTCCTCACGGTGCGCTTGATCGGCGTTGGATTGAATCGCGAGGCCGCCGGCGCCGTGGTCGAAGTGCACGCTGCATCGCGCACGCTGCGCCGCGAAAGACACATCGGCGAGGGCTACGCGGGCAACTTCGATCGTCGCCTTTTCTTCGGCCTCGGAGGTGATGCGGGCGCAGTGGAAGTCGTCGTGCGTTGGCCCAACGGAGACGCCTCGCGCGTGATGAGTTCGGTCGATCGCGAGCTTGTGATCACCCAGGAGGAACCATGAGTGAACGAGACCCAGCACAAGCCGTCGTCCTCTTTGGCGCGGTGGATTTTGATGCGCTTCAGGAGCGCGCCTTGAGCACTCCGCGCCTGCGCACCAACCACAATTTTCATCTTGGTGATGACGACCTCTCGCATCGTTTTTTGAACGTGCTCGCGAAGGGAACGTATGTGCCTCCGCATCGACATACGGCACCGCCGAAGAGCGAGGCCTTTGTCATCCTGCGAGGCGAGATCGCCTTCTTCACGTTCAGCGACGAGGGCGAAGTCACCGCGGCGCATCGCCTCGCAGCGGGCGACCCAACGCTCCCCTGCGGCATCGACATCCTCCCCGGCGTTTGGCACGCCATCACGGCACTCTCCGAGACGGCCGTTTGCTACGAGGTCAAGCCCGGCCCCTACACGCCTTTCGGCGACAAAGTACTCGCACCCTTCGCACCTCCCGAGGGCGATGCGCGCGCACCCATGTACCTCGCATCGCTGCTCGCAAAGCTCTGAACGCGCCTGATATCGTCTCGCGCAATGACGATCTCTTTCGTG
The DNA here is from genome assembly GCA_044373065.1 of Sandaracinaceae bacterium. Classification (GTDB taxonomy): domain Bacteria; phylum Myxococcota_A; class Polyangia; order Polyangiales; family Sandaracinaceae; genus JAFLCL01. The sequence continues at coordinate 11,827 of JBILQT010000166.1, read as the reverse complement.
CTCAACGGCGAGCGCATCGCGCTTGATGGCGTCGACCCCAACACGACCTTGCTCCACTGGCTCAGGCAGAGCGGACGCACCGGGACCAAAGAAGGCTGTGCAGAAGGCGAGTGCGGCGCATGTGCCATCGCATGGCGTGCCGAGGGGCCCCAAGGCGAGCCGCGTTGGGAGGTCGTCAACAGCTGCCTTGTGCTCCTGCCCTCGGTGCACGGACGCGAGCTGCGAAGCGCCGAAGGCCTTCTGCGCGAAGGCGAATTGCATCCGGTACAGACGTGCATGGCCGAGGCAGGAGGCTCGCAATGTGGCTACTGCACGCCGGGCTTTGTGGTCAGTCTCTTCGGTGAATATTACCGGGGTGATATTGGCCCCCTCGACCCCGAGTCGATCGCCGGAAACCTCTGTCGCTGCACTGGCTATAAGCCCATTCGTGAGGCCGCCGAGAAGCTCGCGACGATCCGCACCAAGGAGGCGCAGAGCGGTCTGCGTGATGCGTTCAAGCAGCGCTTGAGCGAGCCTCTTGCCCCACTCAGCGCCCTTCAATACACGGCGCCCTCCGGCCCCGGCGCCTCCTCCAGCACACGTTCATTTACGCGTCCCACAAGCCTTGCGGAGGCAGCGATCTTTCTCCGCGACAACCCGCTCGCCGTGATGGTGAGCGGGGGCACCGATGTCGTCGTGGAGGTGAATCAACGTCAGCGAAGGCTTGAGTCTGTGCTCTCCCTCGAGGCCCTCGCTGAGCTCAAGCAAGTGGTGGAGACGGATGCCTTCCTCACGCTCGGTGCAGGCCTCTCCCTCGCCTCCCTTGAAGAGCTCTTGCATGGACGTGGCCTGCCTCTTCTAAGCGAGCTCTTGCCGCTCTTCTCCTCACGCCTCATCCGCACACGCGCCACCTTGGGCGGCAACCTCGGAACGGCCTCGCCGATCGGTGATAGCCCACCTGTCCTGCTCGCACTCGATGCCGAGGTGGAGCTCGTCCATGCCAGCGCATCGGGCACGTTGGAGCGCCGCTGGGTGCCCCTCGAGCGCTTCTTCGTCGCCTACCGCAAGACGCTTCTCGCGCCCGGAGAGCTCATCGCCAGCGTGCGCATCCCCAAGCCCTACGCGGCCATCCAGCGCTTCTACAAAGTCTCCAAGCGCAAGATGGATGACATCTCCTCGGTCGCAGGCGCCTTCGCGCTCGATATCGACTCAGCAGGCCGCGTCACCCGTGCGCGCTTGGCCTTTGGCGGTGTCGCTGCAACGCCCATCCGATTGACGAGCGTCGAGTCTGCGCTCGTCGGAGAGAAGCTCGATCTCGCAACGATGAAAGCCCTTGCAGTACAAGCGAAATCGCTGGTTCAGCCGCTCGATGATCATCGCGCGAGTGCGCGCTACCGAAGGGAGATGGTGGGCAACCTGCTCGAGAAGCTGGCGGTGGAAGCGAAGCAATCCGATGCACTGCAGGAGGTGTCGCGATGAGCCTCATCGACGTGAAGGTTCCGGTGGATTCACTTCCGAATGGCAAGGTGGGTGTGCCTGTCGCGCACGAGTCCGCCGTGCTGCATGTGACGGGCGCAGCGCTCTACACAGACGATCTCGGCGCGCGCTATCCGCATGCGCTTCACGCATGGCCTGTGTGCGCACCGCATGCGCACGCGTGGCTCGAATCGCTCGATGTCTCAGGCGCACTTCAAGTGCGTGGCGTCGTGCGTGTGCTGACCGCGAGCGATGTGCCGGGCATGAACGACACGGGCGCTGCGCGGCATGACGAGCCGCTCTTTCCGCGCCCGCCACACGAGGGCGCCAAGCCTGAGATTCTCTTCCACGGGATGCCTGTCGCATGGGTGCTCGGTGAGACGGAAGAGGCCGCAAAACAAGGCGCTGCGCGTGTCGTAGCCACCTACACAGCACGCGATGCGATCTTGAGCATCGACGCCGCCATCGAGGCAGCGAGCTATCACGTCGAGGGCCAGCGCATCCGTCGCGGTGATCCGGACAAGGCCCTCGCAAGCGCGCCGCACACGCTCTCCGGCACGCTCATGATCGGCGGCCAAGAGCACTTCTATTTGGAGGCACACGCCTCGCTCGCCTTGATCGATGAAGCCGGCAGCATGCAGGTGCACTCCTCGACACAGCACCCCACCGAGACGCAAGAGGTCGTCGCGCGTGTGCTCGGGCTGACCTCGAGCGAAGTCGTCATTCAGCAGATCCGCATGGGCGGCGGCTTTGGTGGCAAGGAGACACAAGCCAATCCCTTCGCATCCGTTGCGGCCTTGGGCGCATGGCTCACCAAGCGACCTGTGAAGGTACGTCTCGATCGCATGCGCGACATGATGCTCTCGGGGAAGCGCCATCCCTTCCACGCCGCGTTCAAAGTCGGCTTCGACGATGCAGGTTTGCTTCAAGCGCTTGATTGTCAGCTCACCTCCGACGGTGGCTACTCACTCGACCTCTCCTTCCCCGTGCTCGGCCGCGCGCTCTTCCACATCGACAACGCCTACCACCTGCCCAACGTCGAGGTGCGTGGCCGCGTGGCCAAGACGCATACGACCTCGCACACGGCCTTCCGCGGTTTCGGTGGCCCGCAAGGCATGGTCGTCATCGAAGACGTCATCGACAGGGTTGCCCGCACGCTTGGCCTCACGCCCGATGTCGTGCGCGCCCGTAACTTCTATCGTGCGGGGCAGACGACGCACTACGAGGAGACGGTCAAAGACGCGGAGCGCATCGAGCGCATCTTCACGTCGCTCAAAGAGACGGGCGACTACGAAGCGCGCAGGGCAGAGGTCGATGCCTTCAATCGTGCGAATCCGCATACAAAACGGGGCCTTGCGATCACCCCCGTGAAGTTCGGCATCAGCTTCACGGCCAAGTACTACAACCAGGCTGGCGCCCTCGTGCTCATCTACAAAGATGGCTCGGTGCAGGTCAATCACGGCGGCACGGAGATGGGCCAGGGCCTGCACACCAAGATGCGGCAGATCGCGGCCGATGCGCTTGGCCTCCCGCTCACGAGCATCCGCATGATGCCGACACGCACAGACAAAGTGCCGAACACCTCCGCGACGGCAGCCTCTGCAGGGACCGATCTGAACGGCGCCGCCGTGAAGAATGCGTGCGACATCCTGCGCGAGCGCCTGGCTCCATTCGCCGCCGCAAAGCTCGGGTGCCATCCCGACGAAGTTATCTTCGCCAACGGCCTTGTGAGCTGCGCGCAAGCGAAGGCGCCGATCGTGTTCTCGCAGCTCGTGAACGATGCCTACCACGAGCGCATTCAGCTCAGCGCGACGGGCTTCTACAAGACGCCCGACATTCACTACGACCCGACCACAGGCCGCGGAAACCCCTTCTACTACTACTCTTTTGGCGCAGCGCTGAGCGAGGTCGAGGTCGACGGATTCACCGGCATGTACAGCCTGCGGCGCGTCGATTTGCTGCATGACGTAGGCGATTCGATCTCACCTCAAATCGATATTGGACAAATCGAAGGTGGCTTTGCGCAAGGCGTTGGCTGGCTCACACAAGAAGAACTTGTCTGGGACAAGACGGGCATGCTGCGCACCAGCAACGCGTCGACCTACAAGCTGCCCAGCCTCGGCGAGTGCCCACCCGTGTTCAACACACGCCTGCTGACGGATGCACGCAACGAGGGCGTCGTGCGTGGCAGCAAGGCCGTTGGCGAGCCGCCCTTGATGCTCGGCATCAGTGCGCGCGAGGCGATTCGCGATGCCGTCGCCGCGTTCGCTCCAGAGGGTCGCAAGGCACCCGTGCTCCTCGCCTGCCCGAGCACGGCCGAGGCCGTCTATTGGGCGATTCAAGAGGTGCGCTGAAGGACAAACGACTTCGCCGAACGAGAGCGCAGGGGGCGCTTTCTGTTCGGCGTCGTCGAGCTTGTTCCGTCGCAGGGTAGCGGCGGATCGCGCGTCTCAGAGTCCCTTGGACTCAACCCACTTGTTTGTGAACACGGTCGTCTTCTCGTAGCTCGCACGCGTCTCGGCCTCGATGAACTTCTCCACCGTGCCGCCAACGAGCGGAATGTTCACCGAGATGTCGACCTCGCAGATGCGCTCGATGCGCTTCTCGCCGCGCGGCTCCACCCAGAACTTGCCGCCGATGCGGACCTTGTCGGCCATCTTCGAGAGGCTGATCTGGTAGGTCCAGATGTTCGTCGTCGGGTCGAAGCGACCCTCTTCCTGATAGGTGATCGAGCCACCGACGAGCTTGGTCACCACGGCGGGTGCGTCGCTCTTGGGCTCAAGGAACTGCTTGCGGGTACGGACGGTGCCGGGCTCCCCGGTCAGCTCCTTGATTTCCCACTGCTTGAACCCAAGCGTCTCCACGTAGAGATTTCGGTTGTAGTCCGGATCGAAGAAGATCTTCGACCAGTAGGTTTCCAAATCCGTGTTGAAGACGTTGCGACAGGTGAACTTCATCGAGATGCTCTTCCAGGTTCAGCCCTCGGAGGCGACTTTCATCCGAGGCTGCTCGTTCGAGGGGTGCGCTGCGGACCACGCTTCGTACGCGACCTTGGCGGCCTCGATCGCGACGTGAACGTCCTCGGGAGGCTCAGGCAAGGGCTGTCCGGCGTCAAGCGCCGCGAGAATCGCCGTGCCGTAGTCGCTGATCTGAAAGACCGGACCAAAGCGGCCGAAGAAGCGCACGACCTGCAAGACGGAGTGCACGCGCAAATCCTGAACGGCGTCGCGTACCTCGGGCCAGGTCACGCTGAGCTCACGGCGGATGTCGCGGTAGGTCGCACCCGCGACGAACTCTGGGTCGTTCGTGGCCTGGGGAAGCGCCGCGTTGCGGGCAGTCATCGCAACGACGACACGCAGTGTCTTGAACGAGAGCTCGTTCAACTCGACCACCTTGCGCGGCGCACGTGGCGCGGGCGGTGTCGGCGGAACGGGCTCCTTGATGCGCTCTGCACGACGCACCTTGTGTGTGCCGCTGCGGCGTGTGTCGCGATCGCGATCACGATCCTTTGGCTTGCTGCTGCCGAAGGTGCGCGTGTTCACGGCGATGGGCGCCTCACGCATGATCGGACGCGAGGGCGTCGGACTGGGTGCGCGCGGCGTCTCGAAACGCGGCGCGACGATCGCGTTGGGGGCGTACGGCGCTCGGGCGCGTCGGAATGGCTCTACCGGGGTTTCAACGGGCTTTGCCGGCTCAGGCGTTTCCGCAGCCTTGCGGCGGACGACGACGGGAATCTTCGGTCGCTCGGTCATCTCGCTCCTATGGGTCGTTCACGACAGGTTTCGCGGACTCGGTCATCCCAGGCATACAGAGGCGCGACGGGCAGGCAGCCACCATCACTCCAGTACCTCCGCTGCAGCGGGAGTCACTCGTGTTCGGGAGCGTCCATCACCCGACCACAATCGAGGTGTGTCGCTCTCAAGGTTCACATGCAACTGGATGGGCGAAATTGCTGAAAAATGCAACAGTTTGGGAGGACTGTGATGGGGTCTAGTCGCCCCATGATAGGTGGTGTACGGAAAGTTTACAAGCGCGTTGGCATGACGGACGGGCGAACTTGGGCGGCCAGCCGGTCGAGCATGTCGGCAATGCGAAACCCGGGGCCCTGCCGCCACTCGCCGTTCCACATCGCGACGCGACGCGTGTAGGGCTCACCGAGCGCGAGTTGCACCTCAAGGGCTGGGCGTGGCTCGTCCGGGAAGCCGACCTTGCGAAGGGGCCGCAGCAGCCACATTCCGCCGTAGTGGAGCGTCTCGAGCAGCCCTTGCATATGCATGGGGCTGAGCGACGTGCGACGCGTCGAAGGGACGTTTGCTCCCGCGGGGCGCACGACGACGATCCGATCACCGTTGCCGAAGATCTCCATGCGCATCGAGCCGTGAATGGGCGAATCGTAGGCCGTCCATGAGACGACGAGGTTTCCGCGGCGATCGGGCTGACGTATGAGCTCATCCAGCATCGTCTGAAAAGGAAGATGTGTTTCGCGGGCAGGGTGGCCGAGGCGAAAGCGGAGCCAATCCTCCGCCAGTTCGAATGCATCCCGCGCATGCGGCAGGTCTTCGTTTTCAGCGCGCACCGCCGCAAGGCCAGCCTCGCCAAGCATCTCGAGCACGTCGAGGGCACGCCAGCCCGCGACAGAATCCGCGCCCGTCGCAAGCACGCGTGCAAGCCGCCTGGCAGCGAAGCGCGCGCCGCCTGGACCAAGCTGCCGCAGGCGCTCGACCAGGGATGGGTCTCCTGCGACGAGCAGGGCATCCAGCGTCGCCTCCAGCGGATCATCGATGCCAGCGCTTCGGAGCGATTGCGCGCGTGAGATCACAAGCTCACCGAGGCCCGTGGAGGCTGAGCCCTCATCGGGTGCAACGAAGCCGCGTAGGCCCATTCCGGCGCGCACGGGGTCGTATGCGAAGAGCACGGGGAAGATGCCAACACCGCGTCGATCGAAGGCGAAGGAGAGGTCGAGGCCGGTGTGGATGCGCTCGCCCGGTCCCACACGCGTGAACGCTTCAGGCGGATGCAGCACGCTCGTATCGCCGAACGAAACGCGGATGTACGGACGCTGCGGTTTGGGCGGCGAGACCTTCAGCGAGCGCGGATAGCCACTGCGAAAGCCAAATACCCAGACGGGCGCAGGCGAGCGATTTTCGCAGAAGAGCTCAAGCACAAGCGTGTTGCCAGCATCGATCGGCTTCTCTGGGACGCGGAGCCCAAAGCGCACGCCGGACGCGCCGCCGCCCCACAGAATGTGCTGATTTCCGTCGCGGGAGAGGTCCTCTGAGGCGAGGTTCATTGCGGCAAGACTACCGCCTTCGAGAAAGTGCGACGAACTTTCGCGCGAGGGAAACCAGAACCAAGTTGGTGTCCCCACGCGTGGACCTTATTTCCGGTGGGTGGTTGACGCGCAAAACCTGCGCGGGCGAGTCTCACCGAATGTCCGAACCAACTCAGGTCTTGAGCCCGCGTGAAGATGTTCGTGAGCCGCTCGCCCTGGGGCTCGATGTGGGCTCGACCACGGTGAAGGTCGTGGCGATGCGGCCGGACACACAAGAGGTGCTCTTTCGCGAGTACCAGCGGCATCACACACGTCAGCCCGAGAAGCTGCTTGAGATGCTCAAGGCGGTGGAGGCGCTCTTCCCGAACTCGCCCAAAGACAAGTGGACTGTCTTCGCGACGGGCTCGGGTGCAGGGCCGCTCTGCCCACTCTTGGGCGCGCGCTTCGTGCAGGAAGTGAATGCGGTCGTACTCGCAACGCAATCGCTGCACCCCGATGTCGGAAGCGTGATTGAGCTCGGCGGTCAGGACGCCAAGATCATCATGTTTCAAGACGTGATCGGCGCCGACGGAAAGATCCGCAAGAACGCGGCGCCGTCGATGAATGACAAATGTGCCTCGGGCACGGGCGCGACGATCGACAAGTGCATGATCAAAGTCGGGCTCTCGCCCGAGGTCGTGCGCGACATCCACTTCGATGCCTCGAAGATCCACCACGTCGCAGCCAAATGCGGCGTCTTCGCCGAGACGGACATCGTCAACCTCGTGAAGAGCGCGGTGCCGCCCGCAGAAATTCTCTGCTCACTGGCCGATGCGATCGTCCTTCAGAACCTCTCAGTGCTCACGCGCGGCTCGACGCTCAAGCCCAAGGTGATGTTGCTTGGCGGGCCCAATACTTACCTGCCCTTCCTTCGCGAATGTTGGGAGCTGCGCATCCCCGAGACATGGCGCGATCGCGGCTTCCACTACACCGACGAGAAGCCCGCATCAGAGCTCATCTTCACGCCCGATGGCAGCGCGTACTACGCGGCATTTGGCGCCGTTGTGTACGGCTTGAGTGAGCCCAATGAGCTTCGCTATGCAGGCTGGCGTGACCTGGAGCGCTACGTCACGGAGGGCCGCAAAGCGCGTCTCGGGGAGACGGCTGGGCCCCCGCTCGTCAGCAGTCCTGCGGAGGCCATCGCGTTCACCGACGCGTATCGCATCCCGAAATTTCAACCGCCTGAATTGACTCCTGGGTCCACCATCCGCGCGGTCATCGGTGTCGACGGTGGATCGACCTCGAGCAAGGCAGTCCTTGTCGCGGAGAACGGCGCGATTGTCGCGAAGGCGTATCAGCTCTCGAAGGGCAATCCGATCGACGACACCAAGGAGCTGCTCGTCAACCTGCGCAACCAAGTGCTTGGCCAGGGCGCGAAGCTCGACATCATCGGCTTTGGCGCGACGGGCTATGCGGCCGACGTGCTTGAGCAGACGGTGATGGCCGATGCGAATGTCGTCGAGACGGTCGCGCATGCGGCGAGCGCGATGGCGTATTTCGGCGACATCGATGTGGTCTGCGATATCGGCGGGCAGGACATCAAAGTGCTCTTCTTGAAGGAGGGCGACATCCAGGGCTTCCGTCTCTCGAACTCATGTTCGGCGGGCAACGGCATGCTCCTTCAAGCGATGGCCGATCAGTTTGGCTTGCCCGTCACGGCCTATGCAGAGACGGCCTTTGCAGCCGAGCTCGCGCCGAAATTTAGCTACGGCTGCGCCGTCTTCCTCGACACCGATCGCGTGAACTTTCAGAAGGAAGGCTTCTCACGCGAGGAGCTTTTGGCGGGCCTCGCGCAGGTGCTTCCGAAGAATGTTTGGCAGTACGTCGCGCAGATTCCACGCCTTGCGGCGCTAGGGAAAAAGTACGTCTTGCAGGGCGGTACCCAATACAACCTCGCCGCGGTGAAGTCGCAGGTCGACTACATCAAAGAGCGCGTGCCCGATGCCGAGGTGCTCGTGCATCCGCATTGCGGTGAGGCGGGCGCGATCGGTGCGGCGTTCGAGGCGCTGCGTGTCGTGAAGCGCAAAAAGAAGACGTCGTTCGTGGGCTTGGAGGCGGCGATTGGCCTCGCGGTCACGAGCAAAACGGATGAGTCGACGACGTGTCATTTCTGTCCGAATGAGTGCAAGCGCACCTTCGTCGACACCCTGCGTCCGGATGGTTCTGTCGCGCGCTACATCGCTGGCTTCAGCTGCGAGAAGGGCACCGTCGAGAGCCTGGATGAGCTGAAGAAAGTCACCGACAAGCGGAAGGAACTCGGCAAGTCGCATCCGAACATGCTCGCCTACGAGGCGTGGCGATCGTTCGCGCATGTTGAGGAGGTGCCGAAGCTGCCCGAGGCTGGTAGCCCGACGAACGATGTGATCCTCCAGCGCGGCTTTTTGGGGCTGCGTCGCACCGAGGTGAAGCGTGGCTTTGAGCGCAGCAATGAGGAGACGCGCGCCAAGCTTCGTAAGACGCGCATCGGCATGCCGCGCGTGCTCAACATGTACTCGACGGCGCCCTACTTCCGCGCCTACTTCGAGGCGCTCGGCATCCCGCAGAAGAACGTCGTCTTCTCCGATGAGACGAGCGAAGAGCTCTGGGTGAGCGGCGGCAAATACGGCTCGATTGACCCGTGTTTCCCGGCGAAAGTCGTGCAGGCCCATATCCACGACTTGCTCTTCAACAAGCATGAGCCGGAGAAGGGGCGCGCCCTCAACTACATTTTCTTTCCGATCCTCACGCACGTGAAGAGCGGGCTTGTGAAGGTGATGGATGAGGCGAGCTGCCCCATCGTCGCCGGCACGCCCGAGGTGATGAAGAGCGCGTTCACCAAAGAGGTGGATTTCTTCGCGACGCGCGGCATCGAATACCTCGACCCGGCGCTCACCTTCACCGAACCCAAGCTCACGCGCGAGCGCATGTTTGCAGTCTGGGGCCCGCGCCTCGGCATCACGCGTGACGAGGCCGATTTCGCACATGATCAAGCGATTCAAGCGCTCACGCGTTGCAACGAAGAGCTGCGGTTGAAGGGCCAGCAGATCCTCGAGCAGGTCGAGGCCGAAGACCGCATCGCGCTGCTTGTGCTCGGCCGCCCGTACCACTCGGATCCGGGCCTGAATCACGGCATCCCCGAGGAGTTCCAAGCGCTGGGTTATCCAGTGCTCTCGGTGCGCTCGCTGCCACGCGATGAGAAGTTCCTCGCGCGCTTCTTCCAAGAGGATTTGGAGAAGGGCCGCTCGCCACTCGATATCAACGATGTGTGGCCGGAGAACTACTCGACCAACAGCGCAGAGCGCGTCTGGGCGGCGAAGTTTGCGGCGCGTCATCCAAATATTGCAATATTGGATCTTTCAAGCTTCAAGTGCGGCCACGACGCGCCGACGTACGGCATTGTCGATGCAATCGTGCAGTCCTCTGGCGTGCCTCACGCGGCCTTGCATGACCTTGATGCGAATCGCCCCGGAGGCTCGATCAAGATTCGCGTGAAGACCTATCACCACACGCTCACACGTCGCCGCGAGGCACTCGAAGACTTGAGCGGCAAGCGTCGTGAGTTGATGCAGAACATCGAGCTCAAGCGCCTCGAATTGCTGACGAAGAAGCGTGAGCAACTGGCCGCGGCGAAGCTCTCCGACCCACAGCTGGAAGCGATGATTCATCAGCTTGAGTTGAAGGTCGCGACCTACCGCGTGGAGCGCCAAATCGAAGACATCGTGCCGGACGTGAAGCCTGCGAATGGCCTTGTCCAAATCAGCAAAAAGCAGATCGTGCCAACCCAGAAGAGCCCCGAAGCGGCGGCCGAATAGTCAACGCTTGGAAAGAAGAGAAAACATCATGGCTACATCCATTCGTCTGCCGATTCTCAAGACCTCGGACGCTGCGCAAACCGACTCGATCGATGCGGAGCTTGAGACCTTCATGCGCGAAGAGTCGCTTCGCCTTGGCCTCTCGCTCGACCCGAAAAGCCGCACGCATTGGGTCGACAAGATGACCACGCCGACCGTGAAAAAGTCGGAGCGCGACAACCTGCAGATCCTCGTCACGGGCCTCACGCCTGCGCAGGATTATTTCGTCGAGGCTGGCCTCTCGGGGCTTGGCTACAACGTGCGCTGGATCGGCACAGCGAATCAGAGCGCGCTTCAGGTCGGCAAAGAGTTCGGCAATCGCGGTCAGTGCAACCCGACGCACTTCACGGTGGGCAACCTCGTGCAGGAGCTCATTCGCCTTCGCGATGAAGAGAAGATCTCGACGCAGACGATCCTCTCCGAGTACGTCTTTTTGACCGCCGGCGCGTGCGGCCCATGTCGCTTCGGCATGTACGTCACCGAGTACCGTAAAGCGCTTCGTGATGCGGGCTTCGACGGCTTCCGCGTGATGCTCTTTCAGCAGCAGGGCGGGCTCTCGCAGGTCACGGGCGACGACCTCGGTCTTGTCTTCGATCCGCCCTTCTTCCTCGCGGTCGCGCGTGCGCTCATCGCAGGCGATGCGATCAATGCGTTGGGCTGGCGCATTCGCCCTTACGAGATCGAGAAGGGCGCGACGGACATCGCCGTGCAGAAGGCGAAAGACACGATCCATCACGCGCTGAAGAACCACGATGGCGAGCCCTGGTTGGCCTACATGAAGGCGCTTCGTGAGTGCGAGAAGATCCTCTCGGCCGTGAAGATCGACCCTCTTCTTTGTCGTGCACGCGTGGCCGTCATCGGCGAGTTCTGGGCGCTCCACACCGAGGGCGATGGCAACTACAACCTCAAGAGCTTCATCGAGGGCGAGGGCGGCGAGTGCATCGTGCAGCCGGTCGTCGCGACCTTGCTCTACAACCTCTGGGAGGTCGCGCGCGACACGGAGGAGCGTCTTGTGGTGCGCGGTGCAGACGACGCGCTCTGGGGCCTCGGTGGCCTTGATGAGCTCGGTGCAGGCAAGCGCTTGCTCACGATGAAGATGGCCAACGTTGCGCTGCGCAGCGTCTTTCAGCTCTTCGCGAACACGATGGGCCTGCACGACTACGAGCTGCCCGATATGTGGCGCATCGCAGCGCTCGCAAAGGAGCTCTACTCGGAGGATCTGCGCGGCGGA
>JBILQT010000507.1:0-3731 GCA_044373065.1 Sandaracinaceae bacterium | reverse complement strand
CACCGTCAGCGTGGGCCCGCCCCGCGTCGTGCGAAAAACACGCGGACGCGCAGCCCGCTCCTGCCCCGTACCGACACCCGGCAGCGAGAGAACCAAGAGCGCCAAGAGAAAGGCGAAAGTCCGCGTCATCCGCGCAATCTCTCACCCAATGACGAGCCCAGCAAAAAGACATGCCGAGAGCGCATCCCCAAAGACGGGTGTGTCATATCGATTCTATATCGCAATATGATGGCGAACCGCCATCACACGCTCTAGCCGCCGCGGCGTCGGCGTCACCTGCATGGGTGCAAGGCGCTCGATGTCGGCGCGCGGGAGGAAGTAGAGGAGGGTGAACTCCGCGCCTATTTCGGCCCCTCGCCAGAGGCGCATCCTCTCTCGCGATTGAACGTCGCCCTCAAAGAGCGAGGCGCTCCACGCACGCATGAAGGCGTTCGCTTCGCCCTCTGTCAGGCCTGCATCGAGGAGGTCGCGTGTGAACGAGGCGGCGCCATCACAAGGCTCGGCATCGGCTTCCAGAAGCGTCGCGTTGTTGGCACTCGGATGCAGGAGAAAGGCTTGCTCATCGCGGACCAAGTAGATGCGCTGCGGCAAGGTCTCCGCGGTTCGAATGCGCAACGTGCTCGCGGCCCCTTCGACCGAAAGCGGAAGCCTTGTGCCTGGACTCAGCAGGCCTCGATAGAAGAGCAGGCGGCCTTGCTCATCACCGACATCGACGCAGGCGGCATCGGCCGTCTCGTAGCTGGGCAGGTCCGCAACCTCGCAATATCCGTCCGACGCGGGGCATTCGGTTCGTGAGGTCATTACGGTGAGGTCCGTCGCGGCGGAGTGTTCACCCGGACCACACGCGGTGAGCGACGCATCCCAGCCAAAGCGGTTTCCCTCGTGACGGGTGAGCGTCGGCCATGACTCCACGAGCGTGCCCGCAAGCTGAACGTCCACACGCACGTCGAGCGCTCTCACCCCTTCGTCGAGATGAAAGTACACGACGGGCTTTCGGGCGTACTCGGTGTCACCGACCGCGTGCCCATCAGGCGTCCCAGCGCCCGCACCGATCTCCATTTCGCCATCGCGGAAGACATCGATGAGGCCCCACTCGTGTACGACGAATGGCGCCCCCGACTCGGCTTCGGTCGTCGCCGATTGAGGCGGGGCCGCGGACGCAGCGCCGCATGCAGAGAGCAAGCAGGGCAACGCCCAGCCAAGCTTCGATACGGTTAGATTCATATTGTAGCTATATCGCAATATGGTATCGCACCACCATCACTCGCTCCAAGTGACGCGGCGTGGGCGTGATCAACATCGGTGCGAGGCGCTCGATGTCGGCACGTGGGAGGAAGTAGAGGATGGTGCTCTCGGGTGCTGCGACGCCGCGCGCTTCGCGTCCGATGTCACGCCTTGTGTTGGCTTCTTCGCCGAAGAGTGAATCGCTCCAGGCGGCCATGAAGGCGCGTGCTTCGTCTTGGCTCAGGCCTGCGTTGACCAACTCCGCGGTGAAGGGCTGGATGAGCGAATCTACGGGCCGGAGCATCGGTCGTAAACCGGGGGCGGACACTGGGATTGTTGTTACTTCGCCAAGCAGCGGGTGAAGAATCGAGCCGGCTCCTTCGTTGACGAAGAAGACCGGGTGCGCGAGCGCGCTGGAGAGTGCGATGGCGGGCGAGGCCGAGACCACCGGATCGCCGGGCACGGCGTGCATGGACTGCGTGATCGTGAGCGGAAAGCTTGTGCCCTGTGCGAGTTCGCCTCGATAGAAGAGCAAGCGGCCTTGTTGCGCGCCCACGCGGACACAGTCGCCATCGCTTGTCTCGTAGGTCGGCAGATCGGCCACCTCGCAGACGCCGTCGGAGGTCGCGCAGCCTCTCCGCCCGGCTTGGACTGCGGCATCACTCGATGCGCTTTGTGCGCCCGCTGCGCAGTGCGCCACGGTGCCCTGCCATGCGATGTGATCGGTGCCGGTCTGCGTGGTCGGTGTGGGCCACGTCTCCATCATCGTTCCCGCGATGTGTACGTCGACATGCACGTCGAGATGATCGATCGCGGGGTCGAGATGGAAGTAGACGACGGGCTTGCGCATCGGCATCGGCGGTCGATGCGCTGGGCGGCTTGGCGTTGGTCTGGAGGCGGCAGAGCCGGGCCCAGCGGCGAGCTCGATCTGCCCATCCGCGTACACATCGATGAGACCCCACTCATGCACATCGAGCGCAGGGACCGCGACCTGCGAAGGTTGAGGTTGCGAGGGCGGATTCTCGATGTGCGCAGGCGTGACCGTCGCAGGCTCGCTCGGCGGCGCGGTGCTACCGCAACCGAGTGCGGTCAACGTGGTGAGAAGAAGCGGAGCGCAAAGACGCATGAGACCTCGGGGTGAACGTGCCTTGAAACGGGCCTCGACTCAGATGCGCAATGCCAAGCCATTCTTGGCTAGCGCGCATCGATACGCGCATCGCCTGCATCGGCTTCTTCGACTTCAAAGATCTGCGCAACGAAGACATCGCCGCAGGTTCTCGTTGTGCGAATCACTTGAAGGGGAGGGCGCAGCCCGTGGGTCGGACGCGCACCGACGTAGGGCAAACGCTCTCGATTTGCGATGAGCGAGTAGTCCACGGTTGCGATCTCGAACGCGCTTGCGCTGTTGCGAAAGAGCGGGCTTGAGAAGTCGATGCCTGTGATCCCAGAGACAACGGTGGCGTTCGCGCCGCAAGGGAAGCCGCGCGGTGCGTTGCCGATTCGAATGCGAAACGAGGCGCCAACCCCAAGGCCATCGCGTCGCATGCAGCTCGGGAGCATGCCGAGATCCGGTACGCGGTCGACGAGGAAGGCTCCGTCAGCCGTGTAGTCATCGACAAGCGTGACCTCATAGACGTGACCCAACACGAGCTCGTTCTCGCAGGGGGCGGGGCCCAAACCGCAAGCATCGGAGCCCATCAAGCAGACAGCGAGGGAGCTTAGGAGAACACCAACGCCCACGACGCGAATCCATCGACCCATATCAACCTCCTAAGCAGGGCAAGCTTTGAGGCCCTTTGACGTCTCAGGGCGAGGCCTCTCTGTTAGCTTCGCACGCATGGAACATCGCATCGAGATCGCGCCCTCGGGCCGTGCAACTTGCAAGTCGTGTGGATCCACCATCGCCAAGGGCGAGCTTCGCTTGGGTGAAGAATATCCAAGCCAGTTCGGAAGCGATGGCGTGGCGATTCGCTGGCATCACCTGCTCTGCGCTGCAGGGAAAATCCCCGCCGTCTTGCAGTCGGCGATGGAGACCTTTGGCGGCGAGATTCCCAACCGCGAGGCGATCGACGCAGCCATCGCAGCCAAGGCATCCAAGGGCGGCAAAGGCGCAGCGAAGGCGGGCACGGGGGCCTTTCCCTCGGCGGACCTGGCACCGACCAATCGCGCCAAGTGCATTCAATGCGGCGAGGTGATCGCGAAGGGCACGGTGCGCATCGCGGTGGAGCGCGAGGTCGATACGGGCTCGTTCACGACGAAGGGCGCGGGCTATCTGCATCCGTTGTGCGCCGAGGCTTGGAGCGAGAGCGAGTGGGAGGATGGCCTCGAGGATTTGATCGAGAAGGTGAAGGCCAATACAGGCCTCGATGCGCTTCCACCGCCCTTCGGCGAGGCCTCGCCCGAGCCTCAGGAGGACTCTGGCGCGAAGCCCAAAAATGGCGCGAAGAAGGCTTCCGAGGCCGTGGATAGTGCTTCCGAGGGCGATGCGAAGGCTCCAGCAAGCTCCG
>JBILQT010000215.1:0-13069 GCA_044373065.1 Sandaracinaceae bacterium | reverse complement strand
GGATTGGTCGGAGGGCGCCGATGAGGGCGAGAGCACCGTGCAGGTCGAGGTCTCGACGGTGCAGCCGAACGGACACGGCGTCGCAGGCCAGCCCTTCGACCTTCGCGTCCGCGTAACGAACACGGGCACGCACACGCTCTCGCGTCTCCGGGCGACGACCCAGAGCGATCACATGCTCTTCGGCCACCGCGAGCTCGTCTTCGGACGCTTGGCCCCAGGCGAGACACGCGAGTGGACGACGACGCTCGGCATCTGCGAGCTCGAGAACAATGTGCGCTCCTGCGCGCTCCCGATGGACACGGGCGACCGTGCCGACGGCATCCGCGTGGAGTTCGAGGAAGCACATGGACACGCACCGCCGAACGCCGAGGTGCGCACGACGGTCTCCGCGCTTCCGCGTCCGCAGTTCGCCTACCAAGTGCAGGTCAGCGATGCCGATCATGGCAACGGCGACGGACAGATTCAGCGCGGCGAGACGGGCACCATCTTCGTGCGCGTGCGCAACACCGGCGTAGGCCCAACGCACGACACGCAGGCAAGCCTGCGCAGCCTCGCAGGCCGCGGCGTCCTTCTTCACGCAGGTCGCTTTGAGACGGACGCGATTGCCCCGAATACAGAGCGCACCTTCGCCTTCACCTTCGAGGTGCTTCCCTCGTTTGAAGGCGAGAGCGCGCGCCTCGAGGTCGCGGTCGGCGATGTCGACTTGCACGAGTCGTTCACCGAGCGCGTGGAGGTTCCGATTGCACCGAGCGGCGCCAATCCAACGGCACGTCGCGGCAACGTGAGCGTGGCCTCTGGCGCTGCGATTCTCGACCGTCCGCAGGGCCGCGTCATTGGCCATGTGGAAGGCGGCGTGATGAGCCTTCCGGTGCAGGCCGAGCTCAACGGCTTTGTCCGCGTCGATCTCGGCGAGGGCCGTCCCGCCTGGGTTGCAGCCTCGGATGCAGCGGCACGCGGCACCGGCGGACACCTCGCGCTCAGCCTCGATCACATGCCCCCGCGCATCGAGCTCGACGGCCAGCTCACGCAGGTGACGCGCGAGGCCTCGCTGCCGATTCACGCGATTGCGCGCGATGATCAGCGTGTGCGCGACGTCTACGTCTACGTCGGCTTGCGGAAGGTCTTCTACCAATCGAACGGCGGCGCGGAGAACGGCGCGATGGCCGACATCCGCACACAGGTTCCGCTCAATCCCGGCGTGAACTACGTCGTCGTCTTCGCGCGCGAGAACGACCAATCCATCTCGCGCCGCGCGTTCGTCGTGCGTCGCGACGCGCCCGATGGCTCGCTGATGGAGACGCCTCGGATGACCGAGGAGTGGTTCCACTTCGGCGTCGATACCGAGGGCGGCGACGAGGAGTGAGAGGCCTGCCTCTGCCGTCCCGGTTTGGAGGTCGGCAGAGGCAACGCTTTACATTCGGCGCGTGACGGTGTTACTTCGAACCTCTCTTCAGGAGGGGCTCATGGCCGCCGCCAAACTAAAATCGAATACGACCGCGAAAAGCAACCCGAAGTCCGCAGCTCCCAAGAAGGGTGCAACGAAGGCTGCCAAATCAACGCCGTCGAAGGCTCCTCCCAAGCCCTCCAAGGCCCCGCCGGCCAAGGCCTCGAAGGCGCCGCCAGCCAAGCCCTCCAAGGCCCCGCCGAGCAAGGCCTCCAAGGCGCCGCCGCCGAACAAACCAGCCAAGGCTGGGAAGAGCAAGCTGTCGCCGCCGTCCAAGCCGCAGTCGATCGCTCCGAAAGCGGCCTCGATCGCGCCCAAGGCGGCCTCGATTGTGCCGAAGGCCATCACGCCGAAGGTCACGCCCGCAGCCGCTCCGCTGCCTGAGCGTCGCAGCAAGATTCCACCCAAGTTCACCGTCCGCTCACCCGCGGATGCCGATGAGCGCAAGGCCAAGATCGGCGCGCTCGCCACGGCGATCAACCAGATCAAGCTGCTCAAGCGCACGCTCTCCAAGAGCTTCATGGACGTCGGCGCGATCCTCGTCGACATCCGAGAGCGCAAGCTCTTCGAGGTGAAGGGCCTCTCCTTCGAGAGCTTCGTCGAGCGCGAGATCGAGCTCGGCAAGACGATGAGCCTCCGCCTCGTGCGCGCCGTCGAGATCTTCCACAAGCCCGCCGCCCTCGCGGCTGGTATGGAGCGCGTCCTCGCAGCGGTGCGTGCCTTTGATGGCGACTCCGACCCGCAGATGACGCCGACCTCGCCCGGCACCTCGCCTGGCTTTGTTCGCTCGCCGATTCCCTTCCACAAGCGCTAACACCGCATTCTGTTCGCCTCGCGCGAACTGAGGTTTCTGACCCGCCTTGCTCGCTCTCGTTGGAGCTCTCTTCTGTGTCGTCGCGAACGGATTCTTCGTCGCGGCTGAGTTCTCGTTTGCGAAGGTCAGGGCAACCTCACTCGAAGCGGCCGCGAAGACGGATCCTGCCGCCGCGCGCGCGCTCTTCATCCTCCGTCACCTCGACGAGTACCTCGCCGCGACGCAGCTGGGCATCACGCTGGCCTCGCTCGGGTTGGGCTCGCTCGGTGAAGACGCTGGCGCAGGCCTGATCGAGCCCATCCTCGCCCGCTTCGGGCTTGAGTCGATGGCACACGGGCTCGCGTTTGCGATCTCCCTCTCGGTGATCTCGTCCCTGCACGTCGTCGTCGGCGAGCTCGTGCCGAAGTCGCTCGCGCTGATGCGCGCTGAGCAGATCGCCAAGTTCAGCTCGACGCCGCTTCGCATCTTTTACTTCTCCGTCTACCCGGCGCTCTGGCTGCTGAATCGCACGTCGAACTTCGTCCTTCGCGCCATGCGCCTTCCCGCGCCGGATCACGCCGAAGGAAAGCTCTCGCTCGAAGAGCTGCACCTGCTGATCGCCGCCTCGCTTCCTGGCGACGATGCCCAGAAGCAGCGCGACATCCTCGAGCGTGTGCTGCGTGCGACCGATCGCCCCGTCCGCGCGATCATGGTGCCGCGCGTCGACATGCACATTCTCTCGATCGCCGATGACCCGGACACCGCCCTCGCGAAGATGCGCAAGCACGGCTACTCGCGTTACCCCGTGAGCCGCGATGAGAATCCCGATCACGTGATGGGCTACATCTACTTGAAGGATCTCCTCCTTCGCGAAGGCAAAGAGCGCCCGACCGTCGCCTCGATGAAGCGCGACATTCTGATCGTCCCCGAGTCACGCACCGTCGGTGAGATTCTCGAGGAGTTTCAGAGCACCAAGATCCCGATCGCGCTTGTCGTCGACGAGTACGGCGGCACGAGCGGCCTTGTGACGATGGAAGATGCGATCGCAGAGCTTGTCGGTGACCTCACCGATGAACTCAAGGGCAACAACCAACCGCGTGTGGTGCGTGAGGCGGATGGCTCGGTCGTCGTGGATGGTGCGCTCGCGGTGGACGACCTCGACTTGGACGGCTTCAAGCTGCCCGAGATGGAGAACGCGGACACGGTCGGCGGCTATGTCGTTGCGACGCTGGAGCGCTTGGCAGGCCCCGGCGACAGGATCGAAATTGAGGGCTGGGAGATCGTCGTCGAGGACGTGCGTCAGCGCCGCGTGAACCGCGTTCGCTTTCGACCGATCGTGCCAGGCGAGAAGCCGACCTCGCTGCGCCCAGACGCCAGCTGATCCTCACTCGTCATCGGGGATCACGGACGGCTCGATCGCCTCGCGTCGGGCGACTTCCTCGAGCTCGGCGAGTGCAGCGAACCAGGCGGCTTCCAGCGCATCGAGGCTCGGCGCGAGTTCGTCGGTGCTGCGCGCCCAGGATTCGAACGCCCGACCGAGTGCTGTGGCGCGCTTCGCACCGAGCAGCGCAAAGAGCCCGTGGAGCGTGTGCGCCGAGAAGCCAACGCGTGCGCGATCGCGTCGGGTCATGCCCTCGCGAAGGGCGGCGATCAGCGTGATGGCCTCAGGGCGCGCATCGTTCAGCGTATCGCCGAGCAGGCCGGGGTAGCGCACCAGCTCTCGGATTCGCGACATATCGAGTTCGCCCTCACCCATTTTGATCAGGCTAACGCGCATCGCTCCGACGGAACAAGCCTTTCTCGCTGGAGGCGCTTGCCGCATTCTCTCCGCCATGAAGCCGTTCGCCCGCTTGCTCGCGCTCGCTCTCGCATCGCTGTGCTCCTTCTCCGCCTCCGCGCACGCGCAACTCGGGCTGACGGTCTCGCACTTTGAAGACGACACGCTGCGTGTGGACGGCATGCTGCGCGAGTGGAGCGAGGCGCGCTTTGTCGAGGTGGGTAGCGGCACGGATGGCGCGATGCGCTGCGCGCTTGGCTACGACGCGCGCGGTCTCTACGTCGCCGCCGAGGTCACCGATGAGCGTCTGATTCGCAACGCGCAGCCAGGCAATGGCGACGATGCAGTCGTCATCACACTGGCCTTGCCGAGCGGACGCGCCCTTGAGGGCGTGGAGGTCTGGCTGCATCCCGGCGAGAGCGGTCGTTCTCCTGCAGCTGCCGCGAGCGGCGCGATTGGTTCCTCGAGGCGCACAGCACTGCGCGGCGCCACGGTCGTTGAAGCGCCCCTGAGCGGACGTACGGGCTACACGATCGAGGCGTTCATTCCCTTTGGCGCACTGCGAAGCGGCGCACGCTGGCAGGAGGGTCACGCCTCGCTGCGCCTGCACGATGTCGACTCGCTCTCGCATCCCGAGGCCGAGAATGAGCCCACGTTTGCACCCGTCGATCGTGCGCACTTGGATCGCCTTCCAGGCTTGCGTGCCGCGGGCGGAGAGGGCGCGCTCTTGGAGGAGTTTCTGCGCGCACACGAGCTCACCGGGACGCTTCCGCGCTTTGATCTGCGCGGCAATGTGGTGGGCGATGCCGAGCCCGAGCGCGTGGTGCTCGTTGGGCAGTACGTCGTCGCGACGGGGCGCGCGATTCAGCAAGGTCGCGGCTTTGTCTTTGTGCAGCTTCCCGTCGCAGCAGCGGCAGACATTCGTGCGGCGCGGCTGGAGGATTGGACGGGCGATGGCCTCTCCGAATTGATCATCACGATGCACCAGGCGGGAGGCGGTGGAAGCCGTCATCTCACGCAGGTGATCACGGTCGGGGCGCAGGCAGTGCAGCCAGGTTGGGCCGTGGAGGTGCGCAAGCAAGTCGGAACCAACTACGTGGAGAGCACCGTGCGTGTGCAGGCGGGGCGTCGTGGTCAGCCGCCGACGATCACAGTGCGCGCGGGCACGACGCACGGCCTCGATGCCGCCTCGCTGCGTGAGGCACCGCCAACCGATGTGGAGCCAATGCTGCTCCCCTGGGGTCCTGTGCTCGAGCGCTCGTATCGCTGGGATGGTCGCGCCTTTGCGCGGACGGGTGAGCGAGCGAATCCGCGCTACGTCGACCCAGCAAGCGTCGGTGTACCGACGCCAACCGCGACGGCACAGGCGACGCCCACGCCAGTCGCGCCACCCACGCTTGATGCTGTCATCGCGGGCTTTCGCACCGAGCGCGGCTTGCCTGCGAATGCGCGTCCGACGCGTGATCTGACCGGCAACATCGTCGGCACCGCGGCGCCTGAGCGCGTCGTCGTCTTCGGCTCGGATCTCGTCGTCGTGGGTGCCGAGTTTCGCAACGGCACGGGCTGGTTTCACTACGCGCTGCCCGCTGCCACACCGGCCGATGTGCTCGATGTGCGCCTGGCCGACGTGACGGGCGATGGACGCTCGGAGATCCTCGTCCGCATCCGCCAGGCCATTGGCGATGTGCGTCGCGAAGTGCTGCTCGTGCACCAGCTCACCGTCACGGGCTTCCCCGCGATCCTCCAGCGCGAGGTCGCGCGTGAGCAGGGGACCAACCGCATCGAGAACGAGGTGCGCACCGAGGGCGGTCGTCTTGAGGTGCGCGTCGGGACTGCGCGCGGCTACAGCGAGACCGCGTGGCCTTTCGCAGCAGGCCCATCCACCGACGGCGTCGAGCAAGTGCTCCTGCCCTGGCGTGATCGCACCGTGACGTACCGCTTCGCAGGCGGACGCCTGACGCCGTGATCACCCAAGCTTGCGAATCACCATCCGCAAGCCCGGCGCATCACCCAGCACAAGCGAGATGGCATTCGAGGTCTCGCGGTAGCTTGCCGTGCGTTGGCCGAGGTCGAAGCGGCGTGTGAGGCGCGCGTCGAGCGTCATGCCGAGCACCTCGATGCGATCCCCCTGACGCAATTCGACCGTATTGAAATAATGCGGCATCTCGGGTGCGTCCGGCGTCCGGAAGTGACGCAAAAGGGCCACCCGGGCGGCCGACGGCGCGTGGCCCAGGGTGCCGAGCACGGTCGCGAGGGTCGCCTCTTGCGGAACATTGATCACAAGCGGAGCTTGCGCGAACGCGACGGCGATAGGCCTTCCTGCGTCCGGCACGAGCGCGAACTGGACCGCATCGACGATGCGGCACGCGATGCCTCCGTGCGTCGACCAAGCATCGCGCAGCACGACCTCATCGCCGTCTTCGCGCGGCTCCAGACAGCGAATGGTTCCCCGTCCCAAGCGCACTTCGTCGAACGCATCCTCGCCTACCGCTTCGTGCTCGCCCGCGAGCAGACGATGCACATCCTCGCCGCGTTCGTTGAAGGGTGGGCGCAGCAATGGCTCGGTGCCCTTCCGCCCAAAGAGCCATGCCAATCCGCGGGGTTCGCGCACGCCGAGATAGGGTGCATCTTCGATGCGGCCGATGTCGTTTAGCTCGTTCTCGCGGACTCGGCGTTCGAAGAGCGCAAGTCCTGATGGCATCCAGAAGAAGAACGTCCGAGGCATGCGTTGTTAGCGCAGGTGTGCGTCGATGAAGGCGAGCGCCATCGCGCGATCGGGATGCTTCTCCAGCGCCTCAACGACGGCGACGAGCTCGTTGTGCAGGCCCTCCCCGAGCCGCGCGCGCAAATCCGTGTCGAGGCGCGCTTCGTTGCGCAGGATGAGCGCAGCGCGTCGCGCTTGTGGATCCCAGAGGTCATCGAGGTGCGCGCGTAGCTCGGTGGATGCGATGCGCTCCCACTCGCCCGTGTCGAACCAGACGCCGTGACAGGTGCCGCAGCGCTCCAAGTAGAAGCCTTTGCCCACATCGCCCACGCGTGCGCGCACCAGGATGCCGTGACCCTCGGGGCAGGGTCCTGTTCGTACATCGCTGGGCGCGCGCGCGTCTGCTTTGGGCGCATCGGGCAAGGTCGCGGGCAGGGTCAGGAGTGCGGTGGGTCGCACCCAGAGGCCGCCGCACTTGGTGCAGCCGAACGCTTCATGCGCTCCGTCCACCACCGCCATCGAGACTGCGCACTTGGGGCATCGGATCATTCCCGCAGTGTACCGGCTTGCTGCAAGGAACGTCCGGTAGTCTCCGTTGTCGGAGCCCCTCATGCGCAAACACCTCGTTCGTACCTCGCTCGCTGCCCTCGCAGGCGCAGCCCTCCTTCCAGCCACGGCCCAGGCCTTCTGCGGCTTCTATGTCGCGGGCACCGATACAGCGCTTCACAACGAGGCGACGACGGTTGTGTTGATGCGTGAGGGCACCCGCACGGTGCTCTCGATGCAGAACGACTACGCGGGGCCGCCCGAGGATTTCGCGATGGTCGTGCCAGTCCCCGTCGTGCTTCAGCGCGGCGATGTCCGCACACTCGACCGCACCCTCTTTGCGCGCATTGAGCGCCTCACAGGCCCACGCCTCGTCGAGTATTGGGAACAAGACCCCTGTAACCAAGGCACGATTGGCTTGGGCTCCCTTGGCACGATCGGCTTCGGCGCGGGAAGCGGCTATGGCGCCGGTGGCGGAGGGCTCGGCCAGAGTTTTGTCCACGTCGAAGCGCAGTTTGCTGTGGGCGAATACGACATCGTCGTGCTCGGCACCAACGACTCCAGCGCCCTCGACACCTGGCTGCGCGAGCATCGCTATCACATCCCCGAAGGCGCCGGCGAAGCGCTCCGGCCTTACGTCGAGTCGGGCATGAAGTTCTTCGTCGCGCGCGTGAACGCCGAGCGCGTGCACTTCGAGAGCGGACGCGCCGTGCTCTCACCGTTGCGCGTCGCCTACGAGAGCGAGCAGCTCGCCTTGCCCGTGCGCCTTGGCTTGCTCAACTCATCAGGCACGCAGGATCTCGTCATCACCGTCGTCGCGCGCAACCAGCGCTACGAGGTCGCGAACTACCCGAACGTCTTCATCCCCACGAACCTCGACCTCTCGAACGAGGCGCGCACGCACTTCGCCGATGTCTACAACGCGCTCTTCGATCGCACGCTCGCGCAGAACCCCGGCGCCGTCGTCACGGAGTACGCCTGGCAGGCCACGACGTGTGACCCCTGCCCGCCCGATGCCACGCTCGATGAGACCTCACTAACAACGCTCGGGGGCGATGTCCTCTATCGCAACGGCGTGCAGCCCGCGTCGGGTGGCTGGGGCGGACCCATCGGCCTGCGTGGCGGTGGCGCCATGCCATCGATCCGCTCAGGCGAGCTCACCACCGAGGGCGAGCTCTCGCGTGAGGTCGTGCGACGTGTGATGCGACGTCACATCAACGAGCTGCGCTACTGCCAAGAGAGCGAGATGGCCCGCAATGGCAACGCGACCGGCATCGCGACATTCAACTTTGTCATCGGACCCACCGGTCAGGTGGTCGGCAGCGATGTTGTCTCGTCAGACGCGGCCAACGTCCTGGGCCCCGCGTTGCTCAGTTGCATGAGTGGCGCCGTGCGTCGCTGGACCTTCCCCACCTCCGAGGACGGCGAGATTGTGCGGGTGAGCGCCACGATGCACCTGTCGGGAAACAACACCCCTCCTCCAAGCGCACCAGGTTCGAGCAGCGCCAACCTGCCCACCGCCAGCGCCGATGAGTTCGTCGTGACGCGCATGCACTACCGCTACGGCAGCGGAGGCCTCCGCGAGGACCTCGTGTTCCGTGCCGCGGAGCCCGTCGTTGGAGGCCGCGAGGAGTTCACCCAGGGCGCAGCGCAGAGCCAGACGGCGACTCCGAGCAACGCGAACAACTTCCAAGCGCGCTACGTGATTCGCCATCCCTGGGAGGGCGCGATGGCCTGCGATCATCCGGTGCGCGATCAATGGGGCGGGCCTCCAGAAGGCCAACCGGAGAACGTGGCCGTGGCGCCCTCGCACGGGCCCCGTACGCCCGTGCAGCTGGAGACGATGCTTGTCCCCACACTTGCTGGTGCGCCGTCCAACACCGCACCGCCAGCGCCCACGCCCACGCCCGCACCCGTCGCGCCGCCGGCACCGACACCGCCTCCCGCAGCCCAACCTCCTGCGCCCTCAGGTGGTTTCTGCGCTGCACAGCCCGGCGCTTCGCCCATCGGCATGACGGCGGCCCTCAGCGCGCTTGCGCTCTTGCTTACACGCAAGCGTCGTCGCTGAAGGCTCGCACCATCAAACCGGGTCGCTGCGCCAGATGATAAAGCCAACGTCCTCGCCGACCGAGGGCAGCGGGACCACCCCGTACGCGAACCAGCGCCCGTGCTGCAGCATCTGCCCCGTGAAGCCACCGGGGCTGATCGCGAGACCTGCGGCGCGCGCGGCCTGGTCTGGGTTGGCGGCGTCGAGGTTCTCGGGGGTGGCGCGGGAGTAGAACGCGTCGCCTTGGTAGAAGTAGACCCAGACGATGCTTCCGCCCTCATCCGCTACCTCGGTCTGGAGCTGACGCGTGATGCGCTGAGCCGTGCGCCAGAGCGGCGTGCCCGCGATGATCACGCCGAGCTGCGTGCCGTCACGCATGATCGGAGTCGCTTGGACATCGATCAGCGTCGTCGGGTCGCCCTCATTCGCCCCTGGCCACTCGACCAGCGCACGCGTCTCCACCCCCTCGGTCAGCGCGCGACGGACATGCGGAAAGAGCTCTCCCGCATTCTGTCCGCGCATTGGATCCGCTTGGTTCGGCGTTCGCGGGTCATTCGGCGGAACCACGCTGTCGCGACAAATCACAATCCCGTCCATCCCGACGACAGCGACAAAGGTGATGGGCGAGATCGTCAACTCTGGGATCCCAGTGGGGATGTGGGTCAGTCGAAGCAGGGCAATGCGCATCTGATGCGCGCGCTGCTCCGGATCCTCCACGACAAAGCCGCGTGAGATCGTCTGCGCGGCGATGCGCGTCCCCGCGAGCGTCCGCTCCGCATCCTCGTGCACGAGCGCCTGAATGCGCGGCACGTGGTCGTTGTGGATGACCTGTTGGGCGTGCTGGGCCTCGTCGCATCCGGTGACCCAGAGGCCGGTGATCAGGGTGAGCACTTGAACAGCGGTGAGCAACGGGCGGTTGAGCTGCATGAGAATCTCCACGGTGAGGCGAACTGCCTCTTTTCGAGTGACCACCCTATCGTGTTAGGGTTCCCAGCTGTGACGCAGAACCCGCAGGACCCACCATCGGGATCCACGCGCATCGTCGATGGGAAGTACCGCATTGTTCGGCTCCTGCCGGGCAAGGGCGGCCTCATGCGATTGCTCGCGGAGAACGCGGGTATTGGACGCACCGTGGAGCTGCGCATGCTCTCGCCGCGTGCAGACGAAGCCGCCCAGCAAGCACTCGAACGCGAGGCAAGGGCGCTCGGCGCCGCACCACATCCCAACGTGCAGTCCATTTTGGACAGCGGCAGCGAAGAGGGTCGCCCCTACATCGTCCTTGAGGCGCTTGAGGGCCCGACGCTTGGCGAGCTCCTCGCCCAGCAGGGCACGTTTGAGCTGGAGCGTGCAGCACGCCTTGTCCTTCAGTTGCTCGATGCGCTTCGTGCGCTGCATGCCGGCAAGGTCGTGGTGCGCGCGCTGAGCCCCGAGCACATCGTCATCATGCAGAAGCGCGATGGCGAGACGCTGAAGCTGCGCGGCCTCGACCGTGCCGAGTTCCTCGCCGAGCCCCCCTCCGAGCTCAGCGTCCCCTTCTCGCCGTACGTCGCGCCCGAGGTGCGACGCGGTGAAAACGGACGCGACATCCGCGTGGATGTCTACTCGGCCGGCGCAGTCTTCCGCCACATGCTGACGGGCAAGACGGCGGGCTTTGTCCAGGTAGAGCAAGAGCACGCCTCACGCGCGATCCTCCGCGCGATGAGCGAGGACCCAGACGAGCGCTTTCCGACCGTCGATGTGTGCATGCAGGCCGTCGCGATCTGCGCCTCCGAAGAGGAGCGCCCCAGGAGCCAGCGCCTGAAGATGCCGAGCGACCCGCTGATGCGCGACCTGCACTACCTCACGCTGCGCAGGCGCACCAAGCACGGCACCCTCGACTCCGATAGGTCGCAGGCCGTCGTGGAACTCCCCTTTGTGCTCATCGCCATCGAGGCCATCTACCGCCGCGTCGGCAAAGAGACCTGGGCCAAAATCGTCGACGCCGTGCCAGACGTCGAGCGCCTCCTTCCCTCTTTCGGCGACAACGGGAGCTTTGAGCGCAACGGCGTCCCGCTCGAGCTCTTCGAGAACGTGCTTGAGCACGCCGACCAACTCGGAGGCGACGACGACCTCGGCCTCCTTGCAGAACTCGCAGGCATCATGGTGGATCGGGGCCCGCACAGGCTCTTCCCAGAGCTTCCAACAACCGTGACCGTGGACGCCATCATCGATGGCCTCACCTATCTCTGGTCGCGTGTGGTGCGCGGGGCGCGTGTGCGGATCGCCTCACGCGAGGAGAATGGAGCACGGGTGCTGCTGGAGAACCCAGGGGGGGCCTCGCTTGAGCTGACGGGCCTTTTCGCAGGCATCTTGCGGGGCTTGATGCGGACGGCGGCGGGTCCACGCGGGGACGTCTCGGTGTTGGGATCCGCGGCGCTGGGAGATGTCTCCGATACGCTCGTGTTGCGGTGGTGATAGTCTCCTGATCGGTCGCGTCGGCAGCACTGTCGACACGCGGGAAAAAATTTCCCATTCGTGAACCCCTCAGAGTAGGCTGATCGCAGGGTGGACCTCGCTGGGAAAATCCTTAGTGGCAAGTATCGCATCGAGAAGCTTCTCGGTCAGGGCGGTATGGGCTCCGTTTGGGGTGGTAAACACCAGCTCACGGGCCGAAAAATCGCGATCAAAATCCTCGACGATAAGTACGTCGGGAACGCGAATGTCACCGAGCGCTTTCGACGTGAGGCCCGCGCGGCGAGCGCCATCCCGCATGAGGGCATCGTCGAGATTCTCGACATCGACACGATGGGCGAAGTGCCCTTCATGGTCATGGAGTTCCTCGAGGGGCGCTCCCTCGCGGATAGGATCGACAACGGCGCGCCGATGACCCAGGAGCAGCTGCTCCATGTGGGCTCGCAGTTGCTCGATGCGCTCCATGCGGCGCATGAGGTCGGCGTCGTCCACCGCGATCTGAAGCCGGACAACATCTACCTCGTGCCTGGGCGCCGCGGCGATGTGGTGAAGATTCTCGACTTCGGCATCTCGTCGAAGGACGACGAGAGGCAGAACAAGCTCACGGTGACGGGCACGGTGCTGGGCACACCGCACTACATGTCGCCCGAGCAGGCGATGGGTGAGTCCAAGACCGATCGGCGCGTCGACATCTACGCTGCGGGCGTCGTGCTCTATGAGTGCGTGGTCGGTGCCGTGCCCTTCGACGGGCCGAACTACAACAAGCTCCTGCGCGTCATTCTGGATAGCAATCCGGAGAAGCCAACGGCCCGCGGGGCGAAGATTTCGGCGGCGGTGGAGCGCGTGATTCTCCGTGCGCTCGCGAAGAACCGCGACGAGCGCCCGGCGACGGCCGCGATCATGCGGAACGAGCTGCTCGTGGCCGCGGGGATGACGACCTCCGAGCCTCCGCTACCTGATCCGAGCGGGGCGACACGGCTTCCGAATCTCCCAGCCGCAAGCAACCTTCCCATGATTGCCGGGTTGCCCAAGTCGAACACGGAGGATTCCGTGGCGATGCGCTGGGAGAACGCTGGGCTGGTTGAACCCTCCTCCCCTGAGCCAAAGTCGCGTCCTGAGGTCGCGATGCCGCCTGCCCGTGCGGAGCGTCGTGCTGAGTCACCGGTGGGTTTGGATCCCTTCGATCGGATGGGCAGTGAGACGGGCTCAGGCGCGATTGAGTTCGACGAGGGCGCGCTCAAGGCTGTGCGGCCCAGTCGCGATGACCTTTCGCCGCCCGGGGCGACACGACCACACGGCGTCATGGC
>JBILQT010000539.1:0-3324 GCA_044373065.1 Sandaracinaceae bacterium | reverse complement strand
GCCGCCTCAACCACACGCTCTGCCCAGGCCGTGCCCGCTGTGCGCGGGACGCCCACTGGAAACCAGCAGGTCACGGCGAAGGCGAACGTCATCGCGACCCCCGTGCCCGAGCCTGAGCCGCGCTCCCCGTTCTTCGTCTGGGGTGTGGCTGGCCTGGTGGCGACCTTGGCGGTCGCAGGCCTCGCCTTTGGCCTGCGCTCGATGCGCGAGAACCCGCCTACGCACCCGCCTGTTGTCGTGACGCCACCGGTCGTCGTGGATGAGGTGCCCGATCCAGGCACCGGCCCAACGAAGGTCGCGCCTTCGTTTGTGAACGTCATCGTCAACATCCAGCCGCCCACCGCCTTGGTGCGCATGCGACTCGACGGCGTCTCGGGCGCAACGTCTCCTCTCCGCGTGCGGAGCGGCCGCGTCTACATCCTTGAGGTCTCCGCCGATGGCTTCGAGGAGCAGCGTGTGGAGGTTCGCGCCGAGCGCGACTCACGCGTGCACGTCCAGCTTCAGCCGATCGCTCACTGACCAGGCCGCATTCGCGCGTAGAGTCGCGGTCCATGCGCAGCTACCGCGAGCTCCCCGCCCTGCCCTTCATGCCCGTCGTCGGCAGCCTCCCGTGGCTCGTGCGCCCGGAAGGATTCGTCGAGCGCATCCGCGAGCTGGGCGAGAACTTCCGCGAGTTCGGTGCGTTTCGGGTGCGCGTGCCCGGTCAGCCCGAGCGCCTCTTTGTGATCAATGCAGACATGGGCACCGAGCTCTGCGACGAGAACAAATGGGAGAAGGTCGTCGACGGTCCGCAGCTCAAGATTCGCGACTTCGCGGGTGACGGACTCTTCACCGCCTTCGCCGAAGAGCCCAACTGGGGAAAGGCGCATCGCCTTCTGGCGCCGGGCTTTTCGAACACGTCGATGGACAGGTACTTCCCCGCGATGGCCGAGGTGCTCGATCAACTCGTCGCGCATTGGAGCAAGCAGAGAGAGCCCGTCCATGTCGTGCGCGACATGACGAAGATGACGCTCGATACGATCTCCGTCTGCGGCTTCGATCATCGCTTCTCAAGCTTTGAGCAAGAGGAGATGCATCCCTTCCTCCTCGCGCTCCAACGCGCGCTTCAAGAGTCGATCGACAGCCTCATTCGCCTGCCCTTCCTGGAGTGGGCGTACGTACAGAAGAAGCTCCAACACAAGCGCGACATTCAGACGATGTTCGCACTCGTCGATGACGTGATCGCAGCCCGCAAGAAGCTGCCCTCGAACGAGCAGGCCGCGCGCAAAGACTTCCTCGCGCTGATGCTCGGCGCGGTCGATACCAAGACGGGCGAGAAGCTGAGCGACGAGAACATTCGCTACCAAATCCTCACCTTTCTCATCGCCGGCCACGAGACGACGTCGGGCCTTCTCGCCTTTGTGCTCCATGCCCTCGCGCGTGATCCCAAGCTCTTCGCGCGCATTCGTGAAGAGGCCGACCGTGTGCTCGGTGAGGGCGAAGTCACCCTTGATCGCGTGATGCGCATGGAGCTTGTGTTGCGCACGCTGAGTGAAGGCCTGCGTCTCTGGCCCACGGTGCCGATCATCGATCGCAGGCCGAAAGAAGACGCCCTGCTCGGAGGCTTCATGGTGCCCGCGCAGATGACGGTGGGCTTCGTCGTCGCCTCCACGCACCGCGACCCGCGTGTCTGGGAGGAGCCCTCGCGCTTTGACCCGGACAGGTTCCTTCCGGAGGCATCGAAGAACCGTCCCGCAGGTGCCTACAAACCTTTCGGCGTGGGCAAGCGCGCGTGCATCGGCAAGCAGTTCGCACTCCTCGAAGCAGCACTCTGCATTGGTGTCATCGCACGCAAATTCGATCTCGAAGACCCAGGCCCGCTCGTCGTCGCACCGACGGTCTCACCGAAGCCAAGCGACTTTCGATTGCGCGTCAGACCGCGACGCTAAACGTCCGAACTCTTCGGCGGCTCGACGCGCTCTTTGCCTCGCAGGCTGGCGAGCACCTCCGCAAACGAACGCGCGGGGGCAAGAGGCGGCAGCTCATCCGGCTTCAGCTCTGCGAGCAAGGTCGGCGATGCGCCCTCGCCACCGCCAAGCACGAGCACGCGCTCCCCAATCTGCACAACGTAGATCATGCGTCTCGCGTCGAGCGGCACGCGCTCCAGCACCTTCACGCGCTGCCCCTGCCCAAGGCCGAGCCCCCTCTGCGAGGCGAAGCGCAGCACGAGCCAGGCGAGCACACACACGCCGAGCAACGCGACCACGGACTGCACGAGCGAGGCGCCGTAGCTCGTTGTCTGATGCGCTGTTCCGCTGGCCTGTAGAAGAAGCCACATGCGCCCGAAGGTAGCCTCTTCGCGTTCAGGTCGCGTCATCAACTCACAACGCAAAAGAGCCGCGCTTGCGCACGGCCCTTCATCGCTCGAGATTAAATCATGACTAGAGAGTCATGATATCTTTTTCCTTGAGCGCGAGGATCTCATCGACCTTCGCTACGCCCTCTTGGACGATCTCCTCAAGCTTCTTCATGCCGCGCTCGACATCGTCCTCGCTCGCGCCGCCCTCGGTCTTGATCTCGCCGAGCATGTCGCGGCACTCATGACGCGCCTTGCGGATCGCGACCTTCGCGTCTTCGCCGTGGCCCTTGGTGATCTTCACCAAATCCTTGCGGCGCTGCTCGGTCAGCGGCGGCATCGGCAGACGGATGATCGTGCCGTCGTTCTGCGGCGTGATGCCCAGCGGCGACTGAAGAATCGCCGACTCGATCTGCTTGATCGCCGACTTCTCCCAGGGCTTGATCGTCAGCATGCGCGGCTCTGGAACGGCAATGCTCGCCATCTGCGAGACGGGCGTGGGCGTTCCGTAATAGTCGACGCGAATCGAGTCGAGGAGCTCGGGTGTGGCGCGGCCGGTGCGCACGCGTGAAAGCTCGCGACGAAGCGCCTCGTGGGCCTTGCCGATGCTCGTCCTCGTCTCTTGCAGGGTCTCTTCAATCATGGCGTCTCCAACGTGTTGCAGGTGATCGTTTGTGTGCGTTCGTGAGCGCGAGGTTCACTCGCCGAGTTCATTGACGAGCGTGCCGACATCCTCGCCGAGCAGCACGCGCTTGATGTTGCCGCGCTTGAGCAACGCAAAGACACGGATGGGCATTTTGTTCTCGCGGCAGAGCGTGATCGCCGTCGAGTCCATCACGCCGATGCGCTCACTCAAGCAGCGGTCGTATGAGAGGCGTCGATACATGACTGCATCGTCATGTTTTGCTGGGTCCTTGTCGTAGACGCCCTCGACCTTCGTCGCCTTGCAGAGAAGCTCGGCGCCAATCTCCATCGAGCGAAGTGCAGCG
>JBILQT010000165.1:0-16459 GCA_044373065.1 Sandaracinaceae bacterium | reverse complement strand
TCAATCGTTTGAAGCAGTATCGTCGCATCGCGACCCGCTACGAAAAGACCGCGATCAACTTCCTTGGACTGGTCTGTCTCGCTTCAAGTCTCGTGTGGCTTGCATGAGTTTGAAGACACGCCCTAGTCGACTGGGGCATCGCATTGGACGCCAACGAGCCGGACATCGTGCCCCCACGCACCATCATCGGAACCCCCGCATACATGTCGCCAGAGCAAGCGCGCGGTGAGGACGTTGATGCGCGCTCGGATCTCTTCTCCGCAGCCGTCGTGCTCTACGAGATGCTTCTTCTGCGTCACTACCTCGGTGAGGAGGATGCGCCGACTGCGCAAGTGCTGGCACGCGTCTCCGAGGGCTGGCGCTGGTCACTTCTTGATTGGCACCGACCTGGGCTTGAACCCATGCCGCCGATGGAGCTCTTCCACTTCGTGCGGCGAGCGATGGCGCGTGACCGTACCCGGCGATTTCAGAGCGCGCGCGAGATGATCCACGAACTCGCCCGCATTCTCGATGGGCGCATCCGAGTCCAATGCCACATCACACTTGTGAAGTCTGCCGTGCGAAGAACGGGACGCTTCGTCGATCGCTTCCCGTGGTTCTCGTTCGCCATGGCCAGCGGCCTCTTTGGCCTCGCGCTCGTGGGAGCATTCAGCTTGGCGCGCATGCTGACCGCGGCCTGATCGAACCTCAGAGAGCGCGCGTCTCGATCGTGTACGGGTTGTTTCCGCGGTCGACGAATACACGCACGTAGAAGGTGCCTGTGCTGCGCACGCGCTCTTCGTTCGTCGTGCTCACGCTCTGCGAGATGCGCGTTCCATCTTCGCGCACGGCCTCGATGTCGATGTCGCCCATCGCATGCGTGAAGCGGACGATGACCTCGGTGTTGCGCGTGGCGACGATGCGGTAGACGTCCACATCATCCGTGCCGCAGACCTTCGCATTCGTGAGCATCGTGAGTGGGCGCGCAGAGGCAACCGTATCGTCGCCGCTGAGCGGGTCACACGAGCCATCGGCGAAGCGGCAGTAGGGGTGGATGCGCGTGGTGTTGCGGTCGCCCTGCACGGCGCGGCCTGCACACGTCTCGTCCTCGCTCCATGCGCGCCATGCGCTCGCCATGCCGATCGAGGCGGCGTAGGTGCGCCAGCGTCCGTAGCCATCGCCGCCTGCAGCGAGGTCTGCTGCCTCGGCGCGGAAGATCGTGGGCTCTGCGCAGACGCCCATCGCCGTCGCGCGTGCCTGCTCGTCTTGGGCGTAGCGCGTCACAATCGTCGACATCGCCGTCGTCGTGCTGTTCCAGCAACACGTGCGCGCCTCGGCGTAGGTGAGCTCGGCAAAGACGCGGTCTTCGAGGCGACCGTACTGCGCATGCACCTGCGATTCGGTCATATCGAAAGATGATGTCATCACATCGACGAGCTCGGCGAACGCATCCTCACGCGTCGTGCGGGCCGAGCAGCTCGCGGGGTAGTTCGAGAGGTGCATGCGGGCATTTGCGATGCGCTCCAGCGCTGCATCACGACGCACCTCAGGGGTGATCTCCGGGAAGATGGTGCGGAAGCGCTCCACGCGGCCACCGACGACGGCGACATTGGTCTCGTCGATGAAGTTCGGAACGTCGCTTGGACGCACGGCGTTGCGCCAGCGGTTGCTCGTCACCATCGGCGTGCGCCAGCGACGGAGGCCACCCCCGAGCGCTGCATACGTGACGCCCTCGGGGCTCACAACGCTGCTGCCTGCGTCGTCCGAGAGGAACTCACCGCGGGCCGTGGCAGGGCCCTCCCAGAGCGGCTGACGACGCGGCATCGAACCGGACGCAACGGAGGCTTCGAAGCGGCCTGCGCTGAGGTCTGTGCGACGCATGACGGGGAGCACGTGACCGATGCCACGGCGCTGCCAGCGATGAAGCACGAGGTCGCCCGCGCGAAGCGACTCGGGCTGCGCTTGGTAGGTATTTGCGCCGTCCGCGAGGTTCACGCTGCCGTAGAAGAGCAGGGCCAAGCGCGCGAAGTAGCCAACGCGCTTGTTCAAGAAGAGCTCATCGAAGTACGCGCCTCCACCGGCCGTCACCGTGGGCGTCGAGAGGAAGGTGACCGCGTCATCGGTGCCGAGGCGCATCGTGCGAAGGCGTGCATCCGAGGGCCAGGCCTGGCCTGCGCGCCAGCGGTCCGTGTGGTCGACATACGCCGTGCGGAAGAGCGGGAAGTTGCGGATGCGCTCACCGCGGCGATTCACGAAGCCGAAGTGGCCCGCGTACATCGCCTGGCGGCTCGTGGAATCCCAGCCCGTGAGGAAGAAAGGCAGGCCGTACCAGGAGGCGAAGGTGATGCGGAGGAACACGCCGAACTCGGCGCACTCGAGCGTGGGCGCGGCGAGCGAGCGGTCGCCAAAGGGCGTTCGAATGCGAACGGTCTGGCCGTAGCCCTCGCGCGCGACGAGCTCAAACGAAGCGACCCAGCGCTCGAATTTCTGCTCCCAATCAAGCCCGCTGTTCGCGCTCCATGCGACGCCTGCGAGGCGCGCTTCGGTCGTGGTCGTGTCCGTCCACTGATTGCGCACGGCCCAGACCTCGGTCGCGGCTCCCGGCGCAATCGTCGGCCCGAGCGCCTCAACGCCATCGGCCTTGCCCTCTTCCGGCACGGACTCGAAAGGGGCCTCTTGGCCTGTCTCGGCGAAGACATCGTCTGCAGCGGGGGCACAGCCAACGAGGGCGAGCAGGAGGGCGACCAGGGCGACGCGGGAGAAAGACATGCGCGGCGTAAAGCGAGACGCGTGCCAGCCGACTCAGCGCGTCATTTCGCTCGATTCTTGCCGCACCGGTCGCTCGAATCGCCAGCAACTTCGACCTCGGACCGGCGCCTCAAGACGCCACCGATCGCGATTCCGCCGCTTTTTTGGAGTGTACGACATGTGCGTTTAGCGTCGCCGCATGACCACATCGACCCTCGCTCGGATCGCCCTCGACAAGCGCCCGCCCACGTCGCCCCTGGCCCGGCTTCGGTCGCCCTCGAGCGTCGTCGAAGAGCGGGTACCGAGCCCCTTTCTGAAGTGGGTCGGCGGCAAGTCGAAGCTCCTCGCGCAGCTCACGCCGCTCATGCCGAGTGGTGTCGCGCGCATGCGGCACGTGGAGCCCTTCGCTGGCGGCGCCGCGATGTTCTTTGCGAGGCGCCCTGAGCGCGCCGTGCTCTGTGACTACAACCGCTCACTCGTCGATACCTACCTGGCCGTGCGCGACGACGTCGAGAATGTGATTGCCCACCTCGACACGCTCCAGCTCTCGCATGCCGAGGGCTCCAGCTACTACGGCGTGCGCGAGCGCTACAACGAGGGCCGCGCCCTGCCCCGCTCCGAGCGTGCGGCGATGTTCATCTACCTGAACAAGACCTGCTTCAACGGGCTTCACCGCGTGAACCGCCGCGGCGAGTTCAACGTCCCGCAGGGCAGCTACAAGAACCCGCGCATCTGCGACGAGGAGGGCCTCCGCATCGCCAGCGCGCAGCTCCGCAACGCCGAGATTCGCCACGCATCGTTCGAAGAGCTCGTCAGCTTCGTGAAGCCCGGCGACTTCGTCTACCTCGACCCGCCCTACGAGCCCGTCAGCGAGACGGCAAACTTTACCGCGTACACTGAGGGCGCAGGCTTCTCGCGCGCAGACCAGACGCGTCTTCGCGATGTCGTCGTCGAGCTCGATCGCCGTGGCAGCAAGATCATGCTCAGCAACAGCGACGTGCCTTTCATCCGCGAGCTCTACAAGGACTTCCACATTGACGTCGTTGCAGCAGCGCGCGCGATCAACTGCGATGCGCGTGGACGCGGGATGGTGAGTGAAGTCGTGGTGCGCAACTACCGCTAACCGCTCACTCGAATCGCAGCGTCACATCATCGGTGTCGGGGCCGAGCGGGTGCGCATCTGAACTCAGCGCGTCGAGCGAGAGCTCCTCGGTCGCTGGCGGCGGCAACACAATCTCCTGCGTCGCGGCATTGAGCAGCTGTGTGTACGCCTCGCTCAGTGCCCTCCCCGCCGCCGTCGCCGTCTGAAAGCGCGCCTCGGGGTCAGCCTCCATCATCTTCGCAATCGCTCGCTCGACCGCATCCGGGATGGCTGGCAGGAGCGCGCGAATCGGCTCGGGTCGCGTGGTGCGAATCTGCCGAATCAAGTCTGCGTAGTTCGACGAGACAAAGGGCGGTCGACCCGTGATGGCCTCGTAGAGCGTCGCCCCAACGCTGTACACATCCGTCCGGAAATCGGCCGCGGCACCGTGGGCTTGCTCCGGCGCGAAGTAGATCGGCGTGCCCATCATCGAGCCCGGGCGGGTGAGCACAATCGACTCCTTCTCGATGCTCTTCGAGATGCCGAAATCAACGAGCTTGGCGCAGCTTGTCTGCCCCTCGTCCTCGCTTGTGCGCGCGAGAAAGACGTTGTCCGGCTTGATGTCGCGATGCAGCACGCCACGCGCGTGGGCCGCACCCACGGCGCTCAGAATGTCGATGCCCACACGCAGCGCGGCCTCCACGTCAAGCGCGCCTTCTTGCCGAAGTTGCTGTCCGAGCGAGCGCCCCTCGAGCAACTCCATGACTTGATAGGGCGTGCCTTCTTTCAGCACACCAAGATCGAGGATCGAGACGATGTTGCGATGACGAAGCGCACTGGCGATCTTCGCCTCACGCATGAAGCGCTGCTCGGCCGTGCTTCCGGTGCGGTGCCCGCGCAAGAGCACTTTGATCGCCACCTTGCGTGCAAGCCGCAGATGCTCCGCGCGATAGACCGCGCCCATCCCGCCAACGCCGATGAGTTCCTCGACGCGATATTTGTCATCGATCACGCGCCCGAGGAATCCTCCCGGCTGTGCCGCATCGTCCTCGAGCGCGACGCTCTCCGGATGCAGGCTCATCCGCCACACGGGCTCTGGCGGCGCGGCCTCGATCTTCAGCGGCTTCTTGCGCGCAGCGATCGCCGCCCCTGTGACCGGACAGACCGTCTCGCTTGCCGCATGCGGGAGCTTGCAGTGCTGGCAGCGAATGAACCTCTCGCCGTCACCGGACATCCAGCGAAGCTAACACTTCTCCATCTGCCAAAACAGCCAACGCTGCGCTGCGTCGTGCAGGCAAGCTGCGCTGCGTTGCGAGGAACAACGCTGCAGCGCGTCGTGATCCAAGGAAAGAATTTCTGGTTTCGTTCGTGGGAAAGGACTCGAACGAATCGTGAGTCTGCGTACAATCACGCGTTGCCCGAAAGGGGAACAAGCCCTTCCCGGAGTCCCTATGCAACAAGCCAGCTCCAAGTCGCTCGTACTCCTTCTCCTCGGTGCCAGCGCAGCTGCCGCCGGATGCCCGACAAATCCGGTGACAACGGATTCCGGAACCACACCAGACAGCGCGGTCCAAGCGGACGCACGCGGCCCCGTCCCCGACGCCTACGCGCCACCCGACGCGAACTCGATGGGCACACCCGTGCTCTACAACGAGTCGCCCTTGGCCGATATGCAGCTCGCGACGCAAGCACTCGCCGCGCTCGGCTACGGCACCTCGGCCCCCGCTGATCGCAGCTGCTCGGAGTGCCACAGCATCACACGTCGTCGCATGCGCGCTTGGTCGTCGGAAGCACAACGCATCCGTGCAGAGTGCCTATCGGATGACGCCCTCACGAGCGACACAGCCGCAGCCGACGTGGTTGCGTGTCTCCATGCCACTGGCAACTACCGCGCGGGCAACGCAGGCATCTTCGCCGCGGGTGCGACCAACGCATGGTTCAGCCGCGTCTTCGAGCGCGGCGCCGGTGCGATGGCCGCGAGTGAGCGCGCTGCGTTCTTGGAGCAGGCCGCGCAGCCGATGCAGAGCCGCACCCCTCTGACGCCCGCTCAATTCGACATCATCGCCACCTGGTTCATGCGCGGTGTTCCAGCGCTCGACGCCGTGGTGCCGCCCGATACGCGTCCACGCGACTGCACGCCCTACGTCTCAGCGGAAGTCGCCACCCACGTCGAGGCGATGCGCACCACGGGTTGGACGGCGCGCAACCGCGAGTCCGGCATCTTGATGTTCGGCTGTGAAGGCGCGGCCTCACCCCGCGACTGTCTTTCCACCGAGACGCGTGCACGCGACACAAGCTACGGCGCGACCTGGGATATGGATGCGACCTCGAACATGCGGGTCCTTCACACCACCACGTACGACTCCTCGTTCTGGACGCGCAGCTCCGTGGATGGTCGCTACGTCTCCCTCGGTGGCGGCGGCCAGCCGAGCTACACCGTCGACCTCCAGACGGGCGTCACGATGCGTGTCCGGTCGCCCTACGATCCAGGCTTCTTCCCGGACAACTCCGCCTTCATCTGGCCTGGCCACGTTTGCTCGCAGAGCATGCTCTCGGCAAACCCTGCGATGATCAACTTCGGCGAGTCGCAGTGCTCCAACGTCGAGTTCGGACTCTACGAGCACGTCGGCGTGGCACTCGCGGGCGGCGACTATTGGATCGTGAACGGCGAGTTCTCAAACGATGACGGCGGCCGTCGTCCCACGCGAGAAGACATCCCACTCGACTTCTCCAGCGTGTCTGCGCAGACCTTCACTCGGGTCATCAACACGGGCTCGGGCTTCACCCACAGCGGCTCGGCTTCAGCCCGCACGCCGTACGGTGCGGACGCCGTCATCACGCCCTCGTCCACACACGTCATCACCCGTGTCGGCGGCGCTGCGACGGGACCGATTGGCTACAACTTCTACCGCATCAACGCGACGACCTCACCGCGCGTCTCCATCACGCTCGACGAGGTCGCCTCGTACTGCACAGAAGGCAACAAGCCGGGCTTCTCGCTCGATGAGCGCTACATGGCGATTCACCACTACATCGGCGACGACGACGCCGTCTCGCTCGGCTTCACGGGCCCGATGGACCCAGGGTTTGCGCCCTATCGGATGTTCGGTGCCTCGAACATCTACCTCGTCGATCTCACCACCGGCGTCTCGCGCCGTGTGACGAACATGGGCCCCGGCCAGTACGCGCTCTACCCGCACTTCCGCTCCGACGGCTGGATGTACTTCATCGTGCGTCAGGGTGGCCGCGGCACGGGCGAGTTCATCGTTGCAAGCGACGCAGCCCTTCGCTGAAGCTCGGATCTGAACGTGAGCAAGCCCTCCGACACGCACACTGCAAAGCGTCTCGGGGGGCTTCTCCGTTTGGCGAGCACAACGCTGCTCGGAACCCTGCATCTCGGGGCTTGCAACACACCCGAGCCGGCGCGTTGTGAGGTGCGCATCGAGGCTTCCACGCTGGCCGATCGTCATCTCACGGGCGTCGCCTCGGAGTACGTCAGCGACAGCACCATCGGTGCACGACAAGAAGCCATGGCGCGCTCGCAGCGCACGCGTCGCGAGGTGGCGTGGTCGATCATCGCGCACGTGCTCGCACCCACGCGCGTCACCTCGGGCGACGTCAGCTTCACGACACCCGCCTTTCGCACCTACTACGACCGCGACGATTTCGCGCGCACGTTCAATCGCCTCTACGAGGGGCTGAGCAGTGCAGACAGAGCGCGTCGCGCGCCCTTCGAGGCAGGTCAGGTCAACGCCGCCCTCGCATGGAATGCCGAGGCTCTGATCGGCGCCGATGGTTGGGATGACGCGCGCTGGCAGAGCTTCCTTGGGGCCCTCGACACGACCACCGAGCGCGATGCCGTCGGAGGCATTCGGCGCATGCAGATGAGCCCGGGCCTCGTGCGTCATCTCGCAGCGAGCTACCCCGAGATCGTGCGCTGCATCGAGGAAGGTCGACCGCCCGCGTTCATCGATCGCACGGGTGCGACGCGCTCACTCTCGCGCACGCCGATCACGCTCCCGATGTGCTCGGCAACCATGCTCGGCCCGTACTTCGCGGGCTCAGGGGAGCACGTCACAGCGACCCTGCTGGATGCCTCGTCGGCGAGCGCACGCGTCGAGCTTCTTGAGGGCGAGAGCCCAACCGCATTGACCTCCGTCTGTGCGCAGCAATCTGCGTGTGAAGCGGATGGGCCCGGCACCTTCTTCGTGCGTGTGAGTGCCGAGACGGAAGGCCTACAAGCCAACCTCGAAGTCAGCGCCGAGGATGCGAGTCAGGCGCCTGCAGGTTGTCTCGCGGGCGCGTTCCCACCGGACGCGCTTTCCATCGCAGCCGAGTGGCGGCGCGTCGACCCAGAGCTTCCCCTGCACGCGTACGACACCTCCGCCGAGGGGCTGCGTCGTCACCTCGCCGACAACGCCACATGGGGCGCAGGCGACATGCTCGTCGACCCGAGCACAGACGACATCTACACAGTCGACACGCCCGCAGGCACACGCTTTCGCCTCGTCGCATTTCACATCCGCGCACGTGAAGTCTCGCAGTGGGTGAACATCACCGTCTTCTGGTCGCCACATCCCGATCAAGACTTCGGCGCCGACAGACCCGCTGCGATGCGCGCGCTGGGTGGCCCTTGGTCAAACTACAGCATGTGTGTCTCCACCGAGTTGACCGAGGGCGACCCCGACCCCTACGGAGGCTTCGCAGCCGACGCTCCCTCACTCGGCGAAGCGCTCGCCGTTGTGCATGAAGGCGTGCCTGGCCCAACGTGGTGCTCAAACCCCTTCATCGATGCCGCACCAGGCCTTGCACGCGGCAACTGCATCGGCTGCCATCAGCATGCCTTCGGCGGATTGCGCCCTGGTGAGATCGCCCTCGACCCAGCGCGCTTCCCAGACGGCGCACGCCTTGGCTACCGCAACAACGCGCCCGCCGATGGCTTCTGGGGCCTCGACTCTGGCGACAACCTCGCGACCGTGATGCATGACGCGGTGAGGTACTTCGCGCCCTGAATTCGCTCCCGGAGCGGCTTCGGTGCCTCCTTTTCCGCTTCCTGCACGCACCGGGAGCGTCGCCCGTGTGTCCTTTTCCGCGTTCTGTGCGCACCCGGAGTGGAATCGGTGCGTCCTTTTCGCATCCTCTGCGCACCCGGAGTGGAATCGGTGCGTCCTTTTCCGCCTCCTGCGCGCACCGGGAGTGGAAAAGGAGGCGCCATGCACGCTCCGGGGCGCTTTCACTCCCCTTTCGGGCCCGGCTGACGCTTCGGCAAAGCGTGATAACGCTGCGCCCCATGAGCCGTATCGAGATTCGTCAACACACGCCTGGCAAAGACATCGAAGACTTCATCCGCACAGCACACATCGTCTACGCGGGCGACCCGAACTTCGTCGCGCCCCTGGAGTTCGACCTTCGTCAGCGCCTCACGCCCGGAAAGAATCCCTTCTTCCAACGCGGAGAGCTCGCCCTCTTCACCGCATGGAAAGACGGCAAGCTCGCCGGCCGCATCTCGGCGCAGCTCGATCACGAGCACCTGCATCGCTACAACGACCGCACCGGCTTCTTCGGCTTCTTCGACACGATCGACGATGACGAAGTCGGTCAGAAGTTGATGGAGGCCGCCGAGGCCTGGCTCAAGCAGCGCGGCATGGCGACGATGCGTGGCCCGCTCTCGATGACGATGTACGAGGAGGCCGGCCTGCTCGTCGACGGCTTCGACATGCCCGCGCACATGCTCATGGCGCACTCGCGCACCTGGCAGGGACGCGTCGCGGAGAGCACGGGCCTCAAGAAGGCGAAGGATCTTTTCGCGTGGCGCTTCGACGTCGGACACATCCCTGAGCGCGCCGAAAAGGCGTGGGCCGAAGTGAAGAAGATGCCCGAGGTGAAGCTCCGCAGCGTGCGCCCAAGCCGCATGCACGAGGAGCTTGAGATCATCATGCGCATCTTCAACGACGCCTGGGAGCAGAACTGGGGACACGTCCCGGCGACGCCCGAAGAGGTGAAGAAGACGGGCGAAGATCTGCGCCTCATCCTCGACCCCGAGATGGCCTTCATCGCCGAGGTCGATGGCAAGCCGGTTGGCATGTGCATCGCGCTGCCGAACGTCAACGAAGTCATCCACGACTTCAACGGCAAGCTGAATCCGATCACCGTCGCGAAGCTCCTCTGGCGCCTCAAGATCAAGCGCCCCAAGAGCGCCCGCTTGATGATGCTCGGCATCAGCAAAGAGATGCGCAACGTGCGCAAGTACGGCTACCTCTCGCATGCGCTCTACGTCGAGGTCGCCAAGCGTGGCGAGGCCCGCGGCTACAAGTGGGGCGAGCTCTCGTGGACGCTCGAAGACAACCGCGCGATCAACCTCGGCATCAAGTCGATGGGCGCGAAGGTCTACAAGACGTACCGCGTCTATGAGAAGCCGATCGCAGGCGCTGAAGCGCTCGCAACCGAATCGAAGGAACCCAGCTGATGAGCGAGCTCGCACGCGTCATTCACATCCTCGGCGTCAT
This sequence comes from Sandaracinaceae bacterium, assembly GCA_044373065.1. Taxonomy (GTDB): domain Bacteria; phylum Myxococcota_A; class Polyangia; order Polyangiales; family Sandaracinaceae; genus JAFLCL01. The sequence goes on along the minus strand of JBILQT010000165.1, from coordinate 6,145 downwards.
CCTCTGGATTGGCGGCGGCATCACGGCAGCCCTCCTCGCAGCCAGCGCAACGACGCGCGAGAAGAGCATCCGCGAGGTCATCTTCGTCCACGTCCGCACCGCCCTACTCTTTGTCTCCACCCCAGGCCTTGTACTCGCTTGGGTCGGCGCGCTCGCCATGTTGATCCCCAACTGGTCGCTCTACGTCCACGAGGGTTGGTCGCACGCGAAGCTCACGCTTGGGATCGTCTTGTCTGGCGTGAGCGGTGTACTCAGCGCGCGCATTCGCAAGGGCGCGCAAGGTGCAGACACCACAGCAGGCGTCCTCGCAGGGCTTGGGATGTCGCTTGCGGTCGGCGCATTGCTCGCGCTCGTGCTCGTCTTCTTCCGCCCCTTCTGAAGCACGCGGATCGCCGACGCTGGTTCACACCGCCAAGCGCTGTAACCCATCGTTGGCACCTCGCATTCGAGAGAGGCCGCGTGATCGCACGGAAAACGCGGTCGCCTACGTGGCACGATGCTCGCTAAGTCAGGCTGCAGATTCGTCCTCTAGGAGCCCTCCCATGCGCAATCCCTCTGCAACGCTCGCACTTCTCGGTGGCCTTGGCCTCGCCCTCGCAGGCTGCAACGGCTCCGCAGGTTTGACCGCCATCGGAACGGCCACGGCCAACGTCGCAGGCACGCCCTCAGGCTTCAACTTCGCGGCGCCCGCGCGCCTCGACGGTGCCGCACCCGCCGGGGCCATCACAGGCTCGTGCACGATCACGCGCACCGTATCGGGAGGCGTCGAGAGCTACGGGGTCGTTGCAGACCTGTTCAAGCCAAGCGCCGTTGAAGGGCAAGCCGTCCGCTCGATGACGTTCATGGGACGCAGCGATGCAATGACGGGCACGATTGAGGCCGAGATTGGAACGGATGCGTACCGCGGCAGCTGCCCGCTCACGCTCGACTACACGGCCAGCTCGGGTGAAGCGCGCTTCATCGCGACGGGCTGCACGATCAGCAGCGGCCCGTCGACGGCCCCGGCCACAGTCGAGATCGACATGGCCTTCTCAGGCTGCGTCGTTCGCTGAAGCGAATCCCAAGCGAAACAACAACGGCGAATTCATGAGAGTGGGTTCGCCTTTTTCGCGTCCAGCAGCCAGAGCGCAAAGCGAAGATGCGCACGTGCTTCACGGAACTCCGGCGCATCCGTCCACGCAATGCGCTGACGCGCCCAAGCTGCGCGCGGGTCACTCGGATGCGCATCGATGTAGCGCTGCACCGAAGCGCACCAAGCCCGCTCGTAGGCGTCCACGCGTGCCGCATCGAGGATGAGCTTCGCACGCGTTGATGCGAGCGCAGGAAGCGCCTCAAGGTCGTGCAGGCGCGGAATGTCGAACACCTTGGCGGCCACGTCGGAGGTGGCGACGAGGTCGCCAACTAGCACTGCGTCCGCACACAGATGCAGCGCACTGAGCGCTTCGTTCCATGCATCCAAGCCACTGCCGAACGCATGCGTCCCGCCAACGCAGAGTGCGAGGTCGTAGCGCTTTGCATCACGCGCCAAGAACGCGCGCACGTCACTGCAAACGACGTTCACCCGCCTGCCCTGCGCGCGAAGTGTCGCCTCACGACAAGCCTGCGCGGAGAGGTCCACGCTCGTCGCCTCGCAGCCTGTTCGCGTCGCAATGGCGCGTGAGAGATCCGCACGACCGCCACAAACATCGAGCACATGGCTCGCGTCATCGAGCTTCACGCTCAGAAGCAACGCATGGAGTTCGCCTTCGCGCAGCGGATTCATGAACGCCATCTCCGCGTGGCCGATGAGCGAGAAGCGATCGTGATCACGGTCGGGCATGGCGCGAAGCTACAACGCGCCGGACTCGAACGTACGCACCTCCAGCTGCGCACCATCGCTCTCCATCGTGATGCTCCCTTCTGCATCGGTGCGCAGCACACGACTACGCGCAGACCATCGCGAGACCACATCCTGATGCGGATGGTGAAACCGATTCGCGACACCTGCGCTGATCACCGCAAAGCGCGGTGAGGTCGCATCGACGAAGGCCTGCGTGCTCGATGTGCGCGAGCCGTGATGGCCCACCTTCACGACATCCACATGCGAGAGACCACGACGCACAAGCGCGCGCTCCGTGCCTTCTTCCGCATCGCCCGTGAAGAGGAAACGATGTGCGCCGTAGGTCATCAGGAAGACGAACGAGTTGTCATTCGGATCCCACCCCGCATCAAAGCGCGGGCATGGCGAGAGCACCTCAATCTCCACTCCGTGCACGCGGCGATGACCGCACACATCACGCGGCAAGCGTCGCCTCGCATGAAGGCCAAGCAGCGTCCGAGCCCATGAAGATTCAGGCGATTCATCGAGCACCTGTCCCGTATCCCAGACTTCACCGAACGCGAATTGCGAAGCGAGTGCGGTGACGCCGCCGAAGTGATCGGGGTGCGGGTGGCTCACCATCAGCACATCGATTCGCTCACGTCTTCGTGCACGAAGGAGCGGCGCGAGTGCATGCGCACCTGGGTCTTGGCCGACACCAAAGCTGATGCCTCCTGCATCGATCATCCAGAGCGCGCCATCGGGCATATCGATCAGCGCTGCGTCGCCCTGGCCGACATCTGCAAAGGTGATGCGCAGACTTCCCTCGCGGTGTTCTCGATGCCGCAGATGCGCCTCGCCAAGTGCGAGACCAAGCAGGCTCAACGCGATGAGCACGAGACGCGCGCTGCGTTTCGACATGACAAGAATCGCTGCCACCAGGAGAGCCAGCGAGGCAAGTTGAAGCGTGTCGGGCGGCGGCAGCGTTCGTCTTCCACCGAGCTCTGCGAAGAATGCTGAGAGCGTGAGGAAGGCATTCGTCACGGCCTCGGTGAGTCCACGCGTGAGGCCCGCGAGATCAATCGAAATGGACGCGAGCAGCGCGTGAACCGTCCCCAGCGGAAGCAGCACTGCGGCGACGATGGGAACCACCACAAGGTTCGCGAGAACGCCCGTCACAGGCAGCGTCCCAAAGCACCAGAGCGTCACCGGCGCTGTCGCCAACGCTGCCCGCAACGAAGCACGCAGAAGGCTCTTCACCTCCGCCAACGGATCGATGTTCTCGCCCGTCCCTGCATCGCTGGAGCGATGCACATCGAGCACCGCGGCCGTCGCAACGACCGAGAGCGCAAAGCCCGGGCTGCGCACGGATTCGGGCGCGAAGAGGTGCCCAAGCACGACGACGAAACCTGTCACTGCAAGCGGGTCCGCACGACGCCCAAGCGCTGCAATCGCCCAGGTGATCGATGCCGTCACTGCAGCACGCCACGCACTGGAAGAGCCTCCCGCAAACACCGCATAGAGCGGCGCGATGAACGCACCCAACGTCCATGCGATGCGCCTCGTATCGGTGCGTCGAAGCAGCCATGTCGAGCGACGCAAGAGGAGGTTCAACGCCATCACGAGCGCGCCGACAAGCAACGTGACGTGCATGCCCGACACGGCAACGACGTGTGTGAGCCCAGCCAAGCGCGCGGCCTCCGCATCGCCTTCGTCGACTGGCCCATCGCCCAACACGAGCGCCTCCACGAGATGCGAAACCGCAGGCGCAAGCGAGGCACGAAGACGCATGCGCACGTGATGACGAAGCCGCGCCATCAGCAACCGCGGCGTGAAGCGCTCTGGCTCTTGCGTGCGCTCTTCTTGCACAGCCTCACGCGCCACAAGACGCGCATTCGAGGGCCACGCGGGATGCGGGCTCTCATTGCGAAAGCGCGGTGCACTCGCAAGCGTCGCGATGAAGGCGAGCCGCGCGCCTATCTCCGTATGAAGCACCGGCACGCGCACGACACCTGGGTCGAGCTCGATGCCTCCCTCGATCGAAGTCGCACGATCCACCGCGAGCGTGGCGAGCCCTTCCTCCACTGCGATGACGGTGCCTTCGAGGTGACAGCGCGTTCCAACCATCGTGCGCGGCGTGAACGACGATGCCGTTGCGAGCGCCGCGAGAAGTGCGCTTGCAGGCCCGAGCCATGCGCGCGGTGCGCGATCTGTTTTCAATCCGACGAGCAACACGAACGAGCCACAGGCGAGCGCGATGACCTGAAGCGCGAGGTGTCCGTGGCCCGCGAGCGTGGCGCCAACCAAGGCTCCGGCGCCCATCCATGCGAGGCATGCGTGCATGAAAAGACGTGCTGCACGCAGGACGCCGAAGCCTCGCGCGCGATTCGCAGCGAAGTGCACTCTCGCGCGGCGTTGCTGGCCGCCACACGCCCGCCTTTTCGCCGCTTGACGAATCCCGAGCGTCGCCCCACACCAGGCTCATCTCAAACCTAACGCGCACGTAAGGGTTCGAGTCTAGAAGTGGTCGCCGGGCCAAAAAGAACAACGATTACGTATGTCCACCCTTGAGCCAAAGCAGAAGTTGACGGTCTTGATGCCCGAAGCGGCACCAGTCCCGAGCCTTTTGCCCCCGCCCAAGCAGCCACACGCGGCGGAGGATTTGCGCGTTGGCGATCTCGCTCGATTGACCGGCAAGACGGTGCGTGCGCTGCATCTCTACGAGGAGCTCGGCCTGCTCGAGCCGGCGCATCGCAGCAAGGGCAACTTCCGGCTCTACCGCAGTGACTCAGTCACGCGCGTGCACTGGATCTCGCGCCTTCAAGAGATGGATTTCTCCCTCCCCGAGATCCGCGACCTTCTCCGCGATTGGGATACGAGCGCCTCGGCGCCCGATGCGATGCAGCGTGTGCACGCGCTCTATCGCCGCAAACAAGAAGAGACGCGCCTTCAGGTGCAGAAGCTGCAAGGCCTTCTTCAAGAGCTCGGCGAGAGCATCACCTACCTCGAGACCTGCCACACCTGTGAGCCCGAGCGCGTCGTGACCGCATGCACTGCGTGCGATCGACGTGAGTGCGACAGCCATACGCCCGTGCTCGTCGCGGGCTTCCATCGTCACTGAACATCACTGCGCAAGAGAAGAGAGAACGAGATGACCCTCCAACTTCCGATCTACATGGACAACCACGCGACGACCGCGTGTGACCCGCGCGTGGTCGAGGCGATGCTGCCCTACTTCACGCAGCACTTCGGCAACGCGGCTTCGCGCAACCATCGCTACGGCTGGGTCGCGGAAGAAGCTGTGGATCTCGCGCGGGAGCAGGTCGCGAAGTTGCTCGGTGCCAAGAGCGAGAAGGAGATTGTCTTCACGTCGGGTGCGACGGAGAGCAACAACCTCGCGATCCGCGGCGTGGCACTTCAGTACCGCGACAAGGGCAACCACATCATCACGGCGAAGACGGAGCACAAGGCCGTTCTCGACACGTGCAAGCGCCTTGAGCGCGATGGCTTTGAGGTCACCTACCTCGACGTCGACTCCAAGGGTCAGGTCACCGCCGACGACGTGAAGAAGGCGATGACGGACAAGACGATTCTTGTCTCGCTGATGCTCTGCAACAACGAGATCGGAACCGTCCAAGACATCAAGAGCATCGGCCAAGTGACGCGTGAGCGCGGGGTCTTGCTGCACACCGATGCGGTGCAGGGCATCGGCAAGATGGCGTTCAACGTCGACGACATGAACGTCGATCTCGTCTCGATCTCCGCGCACAAAATGTACGGGCCGAAGGGCGTTGGCGCGCTCTACGTGCGTCGCAACAAGCCGCGCGTTCGCCTTACGCCGCAGATGGAAGGCGGCGGACACGAGCACGGCATGCGCTCAGGCACGCTCAACGTCACCGGCATCGTTGGTCTCGGGAAGGCCGCTTCGATCTTGAGCGCCGAGTGGGAGAAGGATGTCGCGCATGCGTTCGGCCTTCGCGAGCGCCTTCGCAAGCACCTCTACGATGCGCTCGAGATGGTGCATCTCAATGGCGCCGATGATCCGTGGCGTCACCCTGGCAACCTCAACGTCTCGTTCTCGTTCGTCGAGGGCGAGGCAATGATGATGGGCATCAAGGATGTCTGCGTGAGCTCGGGCAGCGCATGCACGAGTGCGAGCCTTGAACCGAGCTACGTGCTGCGTGCGCTCGGCGTCGATACGGAGCTTGCACACTCATCGATTCGCTTCGGTTTGGGCCGCTTCAATACAGAAGAAGAAGTCGACTACGTCGCGCAGATTGTGATTCGCGAGGTGAAGCGTCTGCGCGAGATGTCGCCGCTCTATGAGCTTCACAATGAGGGTGTGGA
>JBILQT010000505.1:0-3772 GCA_044373065.1 Sandaracinaceae bacterium | reverse complement strand
GAGGCATGCGCGCACACCACGTCGCGTGAATCGACCGTGCACCAACGCATGAGTGCGCCCCTCGATTTGCTCCTCATCTCGACACACGCGACCACGGATGCGCGCGTGGCGTTCGTCCTTGTTCGCCAAGCGCATGCAGGTGGCCCAGCATGGATGTGGATGAGTCTTGTGGCGCTGCTGCTCGTGCTCGCGGGTGTGCTCGCTTGGATGACGCGCGACACGCTCGCGATGCTGCGCCGGGGAACGGACGCGCTCCGACGCACGATGCAGCACATCCCCCACGACATGCGCGCCGACGATGCTCCACCCCGCGCAGAAGAGTTGGCGTTGGTGGCCGAGGGACTCGCGCAGATGACCCGCGAATTGGCCGCGGCCGAAGAGGCCAAGCGTGCGCTCTCACGCAAGCTGAACCACGAGGAGCGCCTGGCCTCGCTCGGTCGCGTTGTCGCAGGTGTGGCGCATGAAGTGCGCAATCCGCTCGCGGCGATGAAGCTTCGTCTCGATGCCCTTCATCGGCGCGGCGCCGATGAGCGCACAACACGCGATGTGAATGTGTGCCTGGAGGAGATCGAGCGCCTTGATCAACTCGTGCGCTCGCTCTTGCTCGCGAGTCAAACGGCACCGCTCCAAGCGAAGACATTCCAGCTTTCGTGCTTGGCCGAAGAGCGCATCGAAGCCCATGAGGCGGAGCTTCAGGCGAAGCGAATTCGCCATGTTTTGGAAGGCGATTGCAGGGTGAGCGGTGCGCGAGAGCAGATCCTTCGTGTGCTCGACAACCTCTTGCGCAATGCGATCGAGGCGAGCCCCGTGGGCGGTTTTGTGCATATTGAAATCATATGCAAGTCTGACGTCGCGGAACTCCGCATCTCGGATGAAGGCGAGGGTGTTCCCGTAGAGCGCATCGGCCAGCTCTTTGAGCCTTTCTTCACCTTGCGTGCGACGGGGACGGGCCTTGGCTTGTTCACCTCCAGGGCGATTGCGCGCGCCCATGGCGGCGACGTTGCCTACGTGCGCGACGGCGCGCGAACATGCTTTGTGATGTCTCTACCGACGCATCCTTTGGCACCCGAAGCGCAAGCGGTCTCAACATGAGTGCGCCCGCATGGGTGCTCGTTGTGGATGACGAGAAGGCGATTCGTGAGGGCCTCGTCGATGCGCTTGTCGATGCCGGTTATGAGGCGGTTGGCGTCGAGGGCGTGACGACTGCGCGCGAGGCGCTCCTTGCGCGTCCCTACGCTGCGATGTTGCTCGATGTGCGTCTCCGCGATGGCGATGGCGTGGCCTTTCTCCAGAGCCTGCGTGAGGAGGGCGTGCGACTCCCGATCATCGTCGCAACAGCTTATGGCGACGGAGAGCGCGCGATCTTGGCGATGAAGCACGGGGCTTTCGAGTACGTCATGAAGCCCTTCGATCTCGATGCGCTTCTCGCGATTCTTGCCCGCGCGGTGACGGTGCCCTCGGTGGCGCAGGTGGTCGGGCAGACGGACACGCCCTTTGTAGGTGCAAGCGCACCGATGCTTGAGGTCTGGAAGGCGATAGGTCGCGCGGCGTCGAGCGATGTGCCGGTGCTCATCACGGGCGAGAGCGGCGTGGGCAAGGACGTGGTGGCGCAGACGATCCATGCGCACAGCGCACGTGCATCCTCGCCCTTCATGGCCGTCAACGTGGCGGCGCTTTCGTCGGGTGTGATCGAGAGCGAGCTCTTCGGGCACGAACGTGGCGCGTTCACAGGCGCCACCCAGGCGCGCGCGGGACGCTTCGAGCTCGCAGGCAACGGCGTCATCTTCCTCGATGAGATAGGCGACCTCGATCTCGCCCTGCAGGCCAAGCTCTTGCGTGTGCTTGAACGGCGTGTTCGAGCGTGTGGGTGGCAGCACCGCGTTGAGATCCAAAGCGCGCGTCATGGCCGCGACGGCGCGTCCCGTGAAGCCCGGCTCGACGGAGAGCTCGCTTCGCGATGACCTCTTCTATCGCCTCAGCGTGATCCACATCGACGTACCGCCCCTGCGCAAGCGCCGCTCGGACATTCCCCTTTTGGTCGATGCCTTTCTTGGTCGCGGTCCGCATCCGAGAAAAGTCTCGGAGGCCGCGATGGAAGCGCTCGCGGCGCATGACTGGCCGGGCAATGTGCGGCAGCTGCGTCATGTGCTTGAGCACTCACGCGTGATGTCGAGTGCGGACGTGCTCGACCTCGCGGATCTGAAGATTGCGCTTCCGCGTCATGTCCCCACGGTGGATGCAGCCGCCGAGGATCTGCACCTGCCCTCGCAACTGGAGCGCCTCGAGCGTCAGCTCATCTTGCGTGCGCTTCAGCGTGCAGAGGGCAACCGTGCACAAGCGGCGCGTTGGCTCGGCATTCGACGCGCTCAGCTCTACGCACGTGCGAAAGCGCTTGGCATCGACTCGGCCGAGAAGCCGGAAGACGAGTGCTGAGCGCGTTCGCCGTTCACGCACGTCGCAACGTGAAGGTGCTCTCCGCAGCGCCACCAAAGCGAATCAAGAACGCGAGGCTTCGGCTGCGAAGGGCGGTGGGCGGTACCTGATCGAACCCGATGACGAGGCGCCTCGTCGCATTGCCCGCGAGCGTGATGCGGTCGTAGACACCTGAGGCGCGACCATCGACTTCAAGGTGTGTGATGTGGAGCGGGAAGCGAATCCCCGCGTCGGTGATGAGGAGTCGAATGCCCTGAATGTCGACCGCGTCGGCCGTGGGGTTTTGCACCTGCAGTGTCACGGATGCGGGCGTGCCTTGGAACGTGTTCGGCTCGGGGCGCACGGCCAGTCGCGGTGGGGGAGGGCCCACTGCGAGGTCTGCGCGCGCCGTGCGGGCGATGCCGACGAGACCAAGGGATGCGAGTGCAGTGAGCAACGAACGACGGTGCATGGAACCTCCGGAGTGAACAACGATACGACCAGCCCATCGCCTCAATCTTGGGTGCGGTGATGGTCATCCTGTGACGTACTTGCGACCACCCGAAGATGCGCAGTGAGTGAACGCGTGCGTACATCGGCTGCACGCGCGACACCGGGAATGCGCGAGGTTTTCTCACGTATTTCTTGGGTACGGGGCATGCTCCCCTCGCTGTGCAATTCGCGCATCTCGCGCGGGCTGTGTCCACGATGCCCTGAGGATGACGCATGGAAGACCTGTTCTATTTTGCCCTCGGGATGGCCGTCTGCTCGTCTCCCTTCGTCGGCCTCGGCTTTCTGATCGCGCTCCTGCGCAAAGCGAAAGATGAAGAGGCACGTGGTCGCATCGACCTGCTCGAGGCCGAGATGGCCTCGCTGCGAAGGCATGCGACGCAGCTGAGTGCGCAGACGCTCTTCCTCAAGAACGAGCTGGAGAAGCGCGCGCTGAGTGCGCCGAGCGAGCCCGTGCGTGCAGTCGCAATCGAGACAGCGCGCATCGCAGACCCGGTCGCAGCCGCAGACTCCGTCGCAGTCACAGAGTCGGTCGCAGCCACAGACTCGGTCGCAGCCACAGACCCAGTCACAGACCCAGTCGCAGTCACAGACCCAGTCGCAGTCACAGACCCAGTCGCAGTCACAGAGTCGGTCGCGGTCACAGAGTCGGTCGCGGTCACAGAGTCGGTCGCGGTCACAGACTCGGTCGCAGTCACAGACTCAGTCGCGGTCACAGAACCAGCTGTGACAGCACCAGTCGCAGCATCGCCCGCCACAGACTCCGCAGGCCCAGGCCTCCCGCCACCGCCCTCCGCGCCAACACTCCCCGAGTCCGAACCCCAGGGCGAAGGCGAAGGTTGGGAACGCT
>JBILQT010000506.1:0-3772 GCA_044373065.1 Sandaracinaceae bacterium | reverse complement strand
TGCGCCATTCGCTTCCGCTCGCATCGTGATCGGGCCGCCCATCTGCAAGGCCCTCGCCCATGTCGTGAAGGAGCATGTCGGTGAAGGGCTGAATGCGCTGATGCGCGAGGGCCGCGATGTCGGCATCCCCTGTCTCGAGGCCTCGCACATGGCAGTGCGCGCAACCTGCATCATCAAAGCGCTGCGACCCGCGCACAACCGCGGCGTCCTCGGCATCGCGCATCTGCGGCACGGCCAGTGTGCGGCTGTAGAAGACGACCGCATCGAGCACGGCATCGGACGCATCCGGTGCGCCATCCGTGTAGGCCATCGCACACGCGTCTTGGCCCTCGGGGCAATCGTTGATCGGATGCAGTGACGAGGTGATCCCCATATCGCCCAAGAAGGCACCGGCCGACTGCTCGCGCACGCTGGGGACCGCGGCCTTCCATCCAAAGCGGCCGATCTGCATCGCACCGTCCGCGCCTTGGACCCAATGGATGCGGCCCGAGATGCCATCCCCATCGCGGTCGCCTGGGTCTTCAAGCGCACGCAGCGTCGACTCGGAGAGCGCCTCCAAGAGGCCCAGACCGGTCATCGCAGGCGCGACGCGCAGCGAGCGCATCGACCCCTCACCAAGCGGACCAAAAGCAAGCTCGGAGATCGTGAGCGTGGGCGCGATCAGAGAGGCGCGCGTGCCATCCGGATAGGTGAGTTCACGGGTCTCCCACGCAAGCTGCGGCCTACCCTCACCGGGCACACCCGTGATGCCGAAAGGCTGAAGCTGACCACCATAGTGCGGGTCTGCGAGAGGCCCGCCATCCTCGCTTGTGCCAGGCACGCTGAGCCGCACGAGGATGGAGAGAAAGGGCTCGTCTCCGATGGGAGGTCGACCGCGTCCATCGTCAGCGTGGCAGCCTCCACACGAGCGTGCGTTGAACGTGGGGCCAAGCCCATCGCGTGCCGTCGTGCTCGAAGGCGAGAGCACCCAGCTATCGGCGAAGAAATTGTTTCCCACCGCGAAGTCTTCGCGCTCGGATCGCGTGAGCCCCGGCATCGGATACGAGAACGCCAAACCTGAAGAATCCCTGACGGTTTGGGCGCCTCCAAGGTTCGGATCGAGCGGTACTTCGGCCGCGCAAGACACACCGAGCAGAGCCACCGCCGAGACGCCAAGCGCCCTCATTCCTCGACCATCACGCTCACGCCAAAGAGCGTGGCGACCTCTTCGAGCAGCGTTGTTTGCTCTTGAATGCGATCGATCGCGGCACGCACAAGCGTGCGCCCCGCAGGCTCCACGATCGCGCGATCGAAGGGCGCTGGAATCGCGCGACACGCATCCACACTCGCCTGCAGTGCATCACGCACGCGCGTGTCGAGATCCGGATTGCGCGCACGCACCATGTCGGAGATCGAGGCGCCCTCAATCATCGTCCCATCACGTCGCACGTAGCGACCGAGATAGACGTTCTGAATGCCGAGTTGATCGAAGAGCGCGTCTTGTGTGGTCGTGTCGCTGAAGCAGGAGTGCTCGTCCTCTTGCTCGGCGGTGCGCAGGGCCACCGCGAGTCTCTCGCCACCAAGCTCAAACCCAGAGAGACGCGTGATGCCCACAAGCATGCGGCGCATGCCCTCGGCCTGGTCGAGTTGCTCGAAGGAGGCGCGGTAGTTCGTTGCAACGCCTGGCCGCCACTGCGCCTCAAGCGTGCCGAGATCATCGACAAGCTCGGCCGTGATCACCCGCAAGAACGCGCTGCGACGTGCCCCGTTGTTGCCCATCGCGTCGATGAAATCGGAGGCGGGTCTGGATCCTGGGCCCGCCTCGTCGAGGTCCTGTCCCCACAAGAGAAATTCAATGCCGTGGTAGCCCATGATCACGTTCTCTTCGGCGCCCACGCGGTTGAGCGCGGTGATGGAAGCGAGGTCCACCGTCGGCAATGTGGCGGGGTCGTTGATCAAGCCGCCGCGAAGGGTCTCGAACGCAGGCGGCGGTCCCTGCACGTAGTCGAGGTAGGCCTCATCGAGCGGCCATGAATTGATCTGCCCCTCAAGGTCATTCTCAGGGTCGTTGATCGGGCCACCGTAGAAGCGCCCAACCTCCGTCTGCAGGTAGGCAGGACGACCCACGACCCAGGCCATGCGTGCAGCCTCCAGGCTCGATGCACTCGGCGAACGCGTCAGCACGGTGACGCTCGCATCCAACGCGCGCGCATCGACAAGCGCATCCTCGTAGCCCGCATGGAGGAGGGCGCTGTAGTACGCGAGCACGGGGGCAATCTCCGCATTGGGAGGTGCCGAACTCGTGCAGCCAGAGACCGCGACGCAAAGACCCAAAGCCGAGACACCTTGAAAAACGAGCAATTTTGACATCTCGCGAGTGATAATAGAAATGAGAGTCATTATCAAATTGATTCAACGGGGTGGTGCTTTCGTCACATCTTGCTCGCACTTCTCTGGCTTTCGTGGCGCTCAGAACCGCACGTCGTGAAGACCGAAGCGCGGCCTCAACACGCAGCGTGATGAACAAAAGAAAACGGCCTCACGAGGAGGCCGCATTCATCTGCATCGCTTGAGAAGAGCTCAGGTCGACGGATCGTAGTTGAGGTTCGGTGCGAGCCAGCGCTCCACCTCGGCCGTCGTCATGCCCTTGCGTTCTTGGTAGTCCGCGACCTGATCGCGATCGATCTTTCCGAGCGTGAAGTAGCTCGCCTCGGGGTGCGCAAAGTAGAGCCCGCTCACGCTCGAGCCTGGCCACATCGCGAACGACTCGGTGATCTTCATCCCCGTGTTCTTCTCCACATCAAGGAGCTTCCAGAGGATGCCCTTCTCCGTGTGATCCGGACACGCCGGATAGCCCGCAGCGGGGCGCATGCCGCGGTACTTCTCTTGGATGAGATCGGCCGGGCTCAGGTTCTCATCCTTGCCGTAGCTCCACTCCTTGCGAACGCGCTCATGCAGGCACTCCGCAAAGGCCTCCGCGAGTCGATCGGCAAGCGCCTCGGCCATGATCGCGTTGTAGTCGTCGTGCTTTGCGCGGAAGCCATCGCAGAGCTCCTTCAGGCCAATGCCTGTCGTCACCGCGAAGGCGCCGAGATGATCCGCCAAGCCCGTGCTCTTCGGTGCAATGAAGTCGCTGAGCGACTTGCAGACGTTGCTCGTTTCCTCCTTTTGTTGGCGAAGGAAGTGGAAGTGTCCGAGCACCTCGCTGCGCGTCTCGTCCGTGTAGAGCTCCACGTCGTCGCCCACACCATTGGCCGGAAAGAGCGCGTAGACGGCGCGTGCCGTGAGCAGCTTCTTCTGGATGATCTCGTCGAGAAGCACGTTGGCCTCCGCGAAGATCGTGCGCGCCTGCTCGCCGTATTTCTCGTGGTCGAAGATGCGCGGGTAGATGCCCTTGAGCTCCCAGGTGTGGAAGAAGGGCGTCCAGTCGATGTAGTTGCGAAGCGTCTCGAGGGGGAAATCCTCAAGCACGTGAACGCCCGACCCTGTTTGCTGGTTCACCTCGCGGTGAAGTGCCGGCTGAGGAACGTCCTCGGCACGCCACGGAAAGGTCGGCCGACGCTCACGTGCAACCTCAAGCGAGAGCAGCTTGTGACGCGGCGAGGCATGGGCCTGACGAAGCAATTCGTACTCGGCGCGATGCGCTGCCACGAAGGGCGCCTTGCCGTCTTCGCTGAGCAGGCTCGTCGTCACGGGGACAGCGCGGCTCGCATCAAGCACGTGCACCACGGGCTGGCTGTAGTGCGGCGCAATCTTCACGGCCGTATGCGCGCGGCTCGTCGTGGCACCGCCG
>JBILQT010000164.1:0-16552 GCA_044373065.1 Sandaracinaceae bacterium | reverse complement strand
ATCTACGTGCGCGGAGGCGATCATGCGGGCTGCTTTGTTGCGGGCTTCAATCCGTCGTGTCTTGGGCTTCACCTTGCTGGCGGCACTCGCTGCGGCTCCCCTCGATGTCTCCGCACAGCGCGCGCGATCGCATCGCACGCAACGTCGCGAGCGCACCGCAGTGCTCGTCGGTGATGCGGGTGCGCGTGTCGGTGGTGAGGTCGCACGCACGGAGATGGATCAAGCGATGCGAGAGGCGCTGAGTGCGCATCCCACGGCAACGCTCACGACCACGGCGAGCGCGGCGCGCTATGTCGTCACGGGCTCCGTCGTTGAGCTGAACGACCACGTCGAAGGTGCCGATCATCTCGTGAACTGCCGCGTCTCGATCGTGGTTGCCGACCGAACAGGCAACGTGCGCGCAATGCTTGAGGGCCGCGCGGGTGCGCGAGGCGATGTCCGCGATACGACACTTCAGCGGAGTGCCGTGCGTGGTGCTGTGCGAAGCGCGATGCGTGGCCTGAGTGACGTCGCACGCTGAGTCTCCTGCGCAGCGCCCTTCGCATTGCCGCGTAGCCGAGTTCGCATTTCTACGACCGTGACAGCTTGGCTGACGCGAGTTCTTCACGGTGTGCCGAAACCCGCACGCTCTCCAACCGGCTGATTGGCCGAAATTCTTGAACTCCTTCTTTTGAAAGGCGTTTTCGAAGGCCTGGCCCGCGGCTTGCGTAGCGTGGGCTCACATGCCGCTCACCCCCGACCAGCTTCAGACGATTCGCGAACGCGCTGAGAACATCGCGCGTGAGGCGAGTGTGCTGGTGCTTGAGGGCTGGCGACGCGCGCCGGCGGTTCGCTCGAAGGGCAAGAGCGACCTTGTCACCGAGTACGACGAGAAGTGCGAGCAACTGTTGCGCGTGCTGCTCGCTGACGCGTTTCCCGAGCACGGCGTTGTCGGTGAAGAGGCGCAGGGCGAGCAGATGCGCGAGAGGGAGCTCGTCTGGTACCTCGACCCGATCGACGGCACGACGAACTTCGCGCACGGCCATCCTTTCTTCTGCATCTCGCTGGGTCTTGTCGAGCGCCACGGCTCCGAGGAGGTGCCCGTGGTCGGCGTCGTGATCGCGCCAGGATTGCAGACGATGTGGTCTGCAGCACGCGGCCTGGGTTCGAAGCGCGTGAGCGTTCACGGCGAAGAGAAGCTCGCGGTGAGCACGACCAGTTCGCTCGAAGACGCGCTGCTCGCGACCGGCTTTCCCGCTGTGCGCCGATCGACCTCGGACAACAACTACGCGCCCTTCCTCACGCTCGATTCGACGACACATGGCGTGCGTCGTTGTGGTGCGGCCGCGCTTGAGATCTGCCTAGTTGCAGATGGCGCATACGATGCCTTCTGGGACATCGGCCTGAAGGCGTGGGACCTCGCGGCAGGCACCGTGATTGTGCGCGAAGCCGGCGGCACCGTGAGCTTGATGAACGGCGGCGCACTTGAGCTGCACGCGGGTCGCTTTCTGGCGTCCAACGGCGTCCTTCACGCCACCCTTTTGGAGTCCCTTCGGGCGGAGCCCTCGCTCCCTCCAGGCCTGGCCCTCTCCGTGGAATCACGCGCATCCGATTTGCGCGGATCGGATCGAGTGGGATAGTCGCGCCGCCTTCGCGGGCTGGATCATCCGGCCGCGAATCAAGCCCGTCTTTCGCAGCGCAAACATCAAGTCACGAGCCGCCACCGGCTACGACGAGCACAGAGGAACCTCATGGAACTCGAAGCGCGAAAGACCGAAACGAAACGTGAGCCCAGCATGAGCAACACGACGCGCACCCTGAAGAAGAGCCCCTTTCCGAGCATCGCCGGAAAGGCTCTCTATGGCACCGCGAAAGTCCGTGTGGCGATGTGGGATCGCGCGCTGAACAACGTTGAAGAAGTGCAGACCAAGATCCTGCGCGACTTCATGAAGCACTCGAAGGACACGACCTTCGGACGCCGCTACGGCTTCGCCAACATCCGAAGCTTCGAGCAGTACTCGGCGCGCGTTCCGGTGGGCGACTACGACTCCTTCTCGACGGCCTTCGAGGCGATGCGCGCGGGTGAGACCGGCGTCCTGGTGCCTGAGCAAGTCATGTACTTCGGCAACTCGTCGGGCAGCTCGACGAAGGGCAAGCCGAAGTTCCTTCCGATAAGCGAACGCCAGATCGCAGCGCAGCGTGGCTCCGCATCGGATTCGCTCTTCCGCTATCTCGCCGCCAAGGGCGTGATGGACATGACCGACGGCTTCACGCTCGGTCTCTTCCCGCCCACGACGATGCGTCGCGAGGGCCCTGTCTTCATCACGACCAACCCCTCGCTTCAGTCGATCCGCATGCCGAGCTTCACCAAGCTCGTGATGTTGCCAGAGAAGGAGATCCGAGAGATCTCCGATTACGACTACAAGCTTGAGCGCATCGTCGATCGCTACATGGATCACGATGTCCGCGCGGTGGCTGGAACGACGTGTTGGTTCTCGATCCTCTTCGAGAAGCTCCTCGCCGCCGCGGCCCGACGTGGCCGCAATGTGAGCTCGGTGTCTGAGCTCTGGCCGAACCTCCGTGTGCTCCTCGGCGGTGGCGTTGCAGCAGACCCGTACGTGCCCGTGATCCGCGAGCGCCTCGGTCAAGACTTCACGCTCGTTGACACCTACAACGCGACCGAGGGCGGCATCTTCGCAACGAGCGATCACAGCGGCGAACGCGGCATGCTGATGATTCCGGATCGCGGCGTCTTCTTCGAGTTCGTGCCCGTGGAGAGCGCGAGCGATCTGACGAGCATTGGCAGCTGGCCGGCACGCGTTCCTCTCTGGGGCGTGGAGAAGGACAAGCTCTACGCGATTCACGTGACGACGCCCTCGGGCCTCTACAGCTACCGCCTCGGTGATCTCGTTCGCTTCCCGAGCATCTCGCCGCTCCGCATGGAGTTCGCGGGCCGCCTCTCCGGCTGCCTCTCGACGACGCAAGAGCTCACCACCCACGTCGAGATTCAGCGCGCGATGGAGTACGCGCTTGAGCGCTTTCCCGGCACAACTGTCGACTACGGCTGCGGCGCAGATATCGGTGTGAACGGCACAGCCAAGTCGCGCTACGTCCTCTTCGCCGAGTTCGAAGGCCAGGCGCCAGACATGAAGGCGTTCGCAGTCGCTTTCGATGAAGGTCTTTGCCGCGAGAATCGCGTCTACCGCGAACACCGCAAAGAAGACGTGGGCATCTTCAGCCCCGAGGCCATCGCCTTGCCGCAGGGCTCGGTGAAGCGCTTTATGAAGGACATCGGCAACGTCAGCGTTCAGTCGAAGTTCCCCCGCATCTTGGATGACGACCGCAAGAACCTTCTTCGCTCGTACATCGCCTCCTAAATCGTTCGTCGTTTCAACAACCGCTCAGCAACTGTTCGTTAGAAGGCTTTCCCGCGAGGGAATCCAGTAATAGTTCGTAAGGCGCATGCGCCTGGATCATGAGGAGAACAACATGGGTAAGAAGCTCGGAGTCGTAATCGTCGGCGTCAACGGTGCAGTTAGCTCGACCGTGATCGCAGGTGTGGCGTTGATGGTGAAGGGCCTCGTGCCCCGCGTTGGCATGATCACGGAAGCTGGAAATCCAGCGCCCGGCGAGAAGGTCACGGACTTCCTCCAGTTCCGCGACTTGAAGGACATCGTGTTCGGCGGCTGGGATCTCTACGGCACGGACATCTACTCGGCCGCGAAGCACCACAAGGTGTTGGCTGAGTCGGATCTCGCGCAGGTGAAGAGCGAGCTTGAGGCTGTGAAGCCCTGGCCGGCCGTCTTCTCCGGCGAGTACGCGTCGAACGCCAAGGGCGACAACATCGTCAAGGTGAAGAACTTCCGCGAAGAGCTCGCGATCATCGAGAAGAACATCAATGACTTCAAGGCAGCGAACGACTGCGACACGGTCGTGATGGTCAACCTCGCGTCGACCGAGCGCTACCAGGAACTCGTTGACTGCCACAAGACGCTCGCAGCGTTCGAGAAGGGCATCGACGAGAACAACGGCGCGATTTCGCCCGCGATGCGTTACTTCTACGTCGCCAACAAGCTCGGCGTTCCGTACTGCAACTTCGCCCCCAGCCTCACGAACATCGCCGCCCTTCAAGAGCAGGCGAACGAGACGCGCAACCCGTACTGCGGCATGGACGGCAAGACCGGCCAGACGCTCCTCAAGACGGTTCTCGCCGCGATGTTCCGCGTGCGTAACCTCCAGGTCATCGGCTGGTACTCGGTCAATTTCCTCGGCAACAACGACGGCCTCGTGCTCGACAACCCGGCGTCGAACAAGACGAAGGTCCTCTCGAAGGCGGCCGTGCTCGACTCGATCGTCGGCTACCGCGTCGAGAACCACCAGGTTCACATCCACTACTACAAGCCCCGCGGCGACGCGAAGGAAGCTTGGGACAACATCGACATCGGCGGCTTCTGCGGCGTTCCGATGCAGATGAAGATCAACTTCCTCTGCCAGGATTCGATCCTCGCGGCTCCGCTCGTAGTCGACATGGTCCGCATCATCGAGATCATGAAGGCCAAGGGAGAGAAGGGCATTCAGCGCCCACTCTCGCTCTTCTTCAAGAGCCCCTACGCCGCGGGCAACGAGCAGCCCCAGCACGACGTCTTCATCCAGGAGAAGATGCTCATCGACTGGGCGAAGTCGCACGCGAAGTGAACTGAGCCCTTCGCCGTAAGGTGAAGCGAGGGCGATTGGGTCGGCGGAGTCTCGTGCTCTGTTCGACCGAATCGCCCGTTTCTTTGGAGACGCTGATGCGCTGCCTGCTCCCGTCTATCGCGTTTGCGCTCGTTGCCTGCGGTTCTACGCCAATCCCAGCTTCGCCCGTTCCGCCTGGAGGAAACGACAACGCGGCCGTTCCGCACACAACAAATCAAGGCGGTCTTGAGGCAACCGGGGCATCGCCGTTTCAGGGCTCGCTGCCTCGCGAAGTCATAAGGCAGGTCATTCGCACGAACATCAACGCTGTTCGTGCCTGCTACGAGCAAGGGCTCGCCACAGAAGGCAACCTCTCGGGGCGCGTTGTGGTTTCGTTCATCATCGATGCCGACGGTCATGTCCACATGGCCTCGGTTGCGTCATCGACGATGACTCCGAGCGGCAGCACGACCGACACGATGCAGCGATGCATCTGCGATGCTGTTCGAGCATTCATCTTCCCCAGGCCCAACGACGGCGGGGCGGTTCTCGTCAATTATCCATTCGTTCTCGACTCTCAGCCTGAATAGTGATTGGAGGATTCCCATGACCCTTGCTGCGCTCGGTGGTTCGGCTCTCTTCGATAAGACGCGTCACACGAAGTGGCCCGTGGTGACGGACGCGGACAAGCGCGCCGTGATGGACGTGCTCGATCGCGCGATCCTCTCCGGCTCCGATGCGCCGGCCGCACGTGCCTTCCAAGACGAGTTTGCGCGCCTGCACGGCGCGAAGTTCGCGCTGCTCACGCACTCGGGAACGAGCGCGCTTCAGGTCGCCGTTGGTGCGCTTGGCATCGGTGAGGGCGATGAAGTGATCGTCCCCGCGTACAGCTTCGTTGCGACGGCACTCGCGGTGATCTCGCAGGGCGCGATTCCGGTCTTCGTCGATGTGATTCCCGAGACGGGCAATATGGATCCGTCGAAGATCGAAGCGGCGATTTCATCACGCACCAAGGCGATCATGCCGGTGCACGTGCATGGCTGCCCGGCCGACCTCGGCCCGATTTGCGACATCGCCAAGAAGCACAACCTCTTCGTCATTGAAGACGCAGCGCAGGCGCATCTTGCGACCTACGAGGGCAGGCCCGTCGGCACATTCGGCTCGGGCGCAGGCTTCTCGCTTCAGTCGTCGAAGAACCTCTCCGCAGGTGAAGGCGGCGTCTACGTCACGAATGACGAGTCGCTTCTTGAGCGCGCGAACCAAGTTCGCAACTTCGCGCAGAACCTCGTTCGCGCAGACAGCGCCCACTACAACCTCGACCGTCCCCTCGATGGCCACAAAGCGCTCGTCTCGATGGGCATTGGCTCGATGTATCGCGGCAACGAGATGATGGCGGCCTTCGCGCATAGCCAGCTCAAGCGCTTGCCTGAGTTGACTGCGCGCGCACAGGCGAATGGCGCACGTCTCGCAAAGGCGTTGAACGACCTTCCGGGCGTCTCGGCACCGATGATTCCCACGAATCGAACCTCGGCTTTCCATAAGTACCGCGTATGGGTCGATCCGCAGGCGGCGGGCGTGGATCTCGCGCCGAGTGCATTGCGTGACGCCACGATCAAGGCGCTTCGTGCTGAGGGTTGCGAGGTCGTGATGTGGCAGGCCGAGCCGCTCTCGAAGTTCCCGCTTTTCCAGGAGTTGAAGGGCTACGGCAAGGGCTTCCCGTTCAGCGCGAGTGACACCGATCGTCTTCGTGCGAACTACACAGCGAGCTATCCAAACACCGTGAAGCTCCTCGATTCATCGCTCGTCCTCTTCTCGCAGACGTGCCCGCTCATCGCGCAAACCGCCGAGACGGTGGACCTCTACGCCGAGGCGTTCCGCAAGGTGTGGAACGAGCGCAAGCATCTCGCCCAAGTGACGCGCTGAGTGACAACGGAAGACGAAGTGCGCGTCGTGGTGGAAGCGGCGCCGAAGGACAAATGGGCGTGGCTCAAAACGCTCGCGCGCATCCTTCTCTTCGTCTTTGGTCTCGGTGCCGTGGTTTATGTGGTGCGCGAAGCAGGCCCTGAGCGCGTGTGGAACACGTTGGTTTCGGGCGGCGTGTTCGTACCGATCGTGATCGCGCTGGAGGCGCTCTTCATGTCGATGGACGTGTTGAGCCTCCGCGCGTTGATCGGCGCTCCTGCGAAGAACGTCCCGCTCTCGGTCTGGCTGCGTTCCGGCCTCACGGCATACGCCATCATGATTCTGCTCCCAGGTGGTCGCGCAGCAGGCGAGGTTGCGCGCGCAGCGCAGCTGGGGCCCCACCTCGGCGGCGGTGCGAAAGCCGCCGCCTACGCGACGCGACTTCAGGCCGTGACGCTCCTTGGTAATACGACCATATCGATACCATGTGCAATTGCCTGCTTCATCGCGGCGGGCCCCGGAGAAGCGCTTCCGTGGTTTGTGCTCGGCAACGGCGTTGGCACCGGGATTCTTGGTGGCCTCGTGTTCATCGCGGCACGCAAGAGTTCGCTCGGTGCCTGGATTGGAAAGCGCTTCCCATCCTTCAATCAGCAGGGCGCGAGCTTCGATGAGGCATTGCGCGAGCAGACGCCTTGGGGTCCACCGATCTTCTTCTCGTTCTTGGGGCGCGCGATTCAAGCCGTGCAGTACGGCATCCTGCTTCTCGCAGTGGGTGGCTCGCTCACGGTGATCTCGGCGCTCGTCTCACAGGGCATTCACCTCGTGGGCGCTGGGCTTGGCGACATGATTCCCAACCAAGTCGGCATCACGGAGGGCGCGTATCGCGTCTTTGCGCCAGCGCTTGGATTGGAAGGAGACCCAGCGCGTGCGATCGGCATCGCGCTCCTGGCGCGCTTCTGCCAGTTCGTGGTCGCGGCGGTCGGGATGACAGTGGGGGCATTTTCTCGCGCGCCAAAGGATGCACCTCGGGCCGCATAGGGCATCCTCGCGCCCTGCATGACGCCGAAGAGCAACACCGTCGATCGCCTCCTTACGCGCCTTGGCCTCCTTCAAGGTCGCGCGCCGGTCGCGTTCATCGTCCTTGCGTTCTTGCTCGGCGCCGTCGCACTCCCGCTCGTCGCGCGCCTTGAGCTCAACTCCGATTTTCGCGCGCTGCTTCCGGAGCGGGCCCAATCCGTGCGCGACCTGCACGAGATTCAGCGGCGCTTCGGCGGGACGGCGACGCTCTCTCTGGCTTTCCAAGCGCGCGAGGGAGCCACCATCGAGCAACTGCGCGAGGACGTGCGTGATGCCGTGCCCGCGCTGGAGGCGCTTGAGCCCCTCGGTGTTGCGGCGGTCGATTGGAACCTCTCCGAGTTCGAGACGTTCGTCACGGAGCATCGGCATCTCTACGCAGAGCGCAGTGACCTCGAGGAGATTCGCGACTCACTCCAGGCGCGCGTCGACTACGAGCGCGCGCATGCGAATCCGTTCTACATCGACCTCGGCGATGAAGTGCCGCCCTCGCCGGAGGAAGTGATCGCACGCATTGAGCGCGATGCGCAGCAAGCCCGCGGAGAGATGGAGCGCTTCCCCGAGGGCTTCTATCAACACCCCACGGAGCCAATCATCTTCGTCTTCCTCCGCACCAACCTGCAGGGTGGAGACACCGGGCGCGTGCAGACCTTGCTCGCGGCGATTCAGGACAGGCTTGCGGATGCGATGCATGAGGCGCCAAGCGCCCGTCGCGTGGATGGCTCGGATGTTGGCGTTGTGTTTCAGCACCTTCGCGTCGACTTCGGCGGTGACGTGATGGACGTCCTCGAAGAGAACGATGCGCTGCGCGATGCCGTCGAGCTCTCCACGCTCATCACGGCGGTGCTCCTCCTCGCCTCGATCTACCTCTTCTTCTTCCGCTGGCGTGCGGCGCTGCTCCTTGGGCTGACGCTCATCCCGCCATGCCTCATCACGTTCGGCCTCGCCGAGCCGGTGATCGACTACCTCAACGCGTCGACCGCATTCCTCGGCTCCATCGTTGTTGGCAATGGTGTCAATAGCAGCGTGATGTGGCTGGGTCGGTACTTCGAAGAGCGACGTGATGGCAAGGCCGTCCCCGAAGCGATTGTGAGCACGCACCTCGGGACATGGAGCGGCACACTCGCAGCGGCGCTTGGTGCAGGCCTCGCCTACGCATCACTGATGGTCACCGACTATCGCGGCTTCCGCGACTTCGGTCTGGTCGGCCTGCTTGGCATGTCGTTCTGTTGGCTCGCCGCCTATCTGCTTTTGCCCTCACTCGCCGCGTTCACCGAGCGCCTTCGACCGCTTGTGTTCACGGCGAAAGAGAACGAGCGCAAGGGCATCTACGGCGTGCTCTTTGCGAAGCTTGCGCTGGGTGGTGCGAGCTCCAAGAGCCCGAAGTCTTCCGCCCCGAAGTGGGTTCTTTTTGCCTCCGCGCTTGTCACGGTGCTCGCGCTCGTGGCCATCGCGCGCGTCGCGATGACGGAGCCACTTGAGTACGACTTCCGGCGTCTGCAGTCGGTGCGCTCGAATGGAAGCCGCGTGATGTGGGTGAACAACCATATCGGCGAGACCATCGAGGAGACGCAGACGGGCAGTGCGCTCGCGATCCTGGCGCCCACGGTCGACGACGTGCCGAGCGTCGTTGCCCAGCTCGAGACGTATCGGCAAGAACATCCCGACGTGCTCGGAGCAACGCGCACGATCGATGATCTGATGCCGCACGATGTGGAGGCGAAGCTGCCGGTTCTCGCCGAGCTTCGCGCACTCTTGCTTGAGATCCGACCGCACCTCACGGAGGCGCAGCAAGCGCAGGTGGATGAGCACCTCCCGCCTGCAGACCTCCAGCCCTTCACGCGCGAGGCGCTGCCGCTGTGTGTCGCCCGTGCGTTCATGGAGCGCGATGGAACGCGAGGGCGTGTGGTGTTCGTCGAGCACGCCGACGGGCAGAGCACCTGGGATGGCCGCTACATGATCGCGTGGGCGCGCGGCGTTCGCTCGGTACACCTCGGTGAGGCGCGACCCGCCATCGCGGGCATTGCGGTGGTCTTCGCCGACTTGCTTGAGTCGCTCTACTCCGATGTCCCCAAGGCGATTGGCCTCGCACTTGCGGCCACGATTCTGCTTCTTCTCGTCAGCTTTCGCCGCGGTCAGGATCGGGCTCTCTCGTTCTTCTCGATGGTGCTCGGCACGCTCTGGATGACGGGCTTGCTTGCCGGGTTTGGCATCAAGCTCAACTTCCTGAACATCGTCGCCTTCCCGATCACGTTCGGCATCGGGCTCGAGTACGCGGTGAACTACGTGAAGCGTTATCGCGAAGAGGTCGAGCTCGGGAAGGGCGACATCGATGCTGCGCGTGCGGCGCTCGAAGGTGCAGGCGGCGCGGTGATCCTCTGCTCGCTCACCACGCTCATCGGCTACCTCTCGCTCTTTGTCTCCACGAACCAAGCGCTCAACTCGTTTGGCTTCGCGATGAGCGCGAGCGAGATCACTTGTCTGGGTGCGGCCGTGCTGAGTGTTCCTTCGCTGATCGCGTTCCTCGCCTCGCGTTCCAAGCCGCGGCCAGAGTAGGATGCGGCGAGCGTGACGAAGGAAGTTATTCAGTCAGCCAAGGTCGGAGCGCTCGTCGTCGCAGCGCTCGTTGCGGCGTTCTTCCTCTACCGTCAGGTTGATGAAACATCCGCGCGCGGCAGCGGCTACCGGGTCTACACGTTGCTCGGCAATGCGCAGGGATTGATCACGAAGTCGCGTGTCACGATCGCTGGCATCTCGGTGGGACGCATCGAGACGATTCGCCTCGAAGGCGAGCAGGCACGCGTCGACATCCAGATCGATCAAGGCGTCGTGCTCCATGAGGACGCGACGATTCAGCGCACCAGTGCATCGCTCCTTGGCGAGTACCTCCTTGCGATCACGCCGGGCACCGAGGGGCGCCGCGTTCTGGTGGATGGCGACCAGATAGGCACCGTCGTCGAGACCGCGGGGATGGGCGACATCATGAACGATGTCGGTGCCATCGCGCGCTCCGTGAGGCAGGTCGCGCGGCAGATGGAGACGAGCTTCGGCACCGATGAAGCGGGCGAGCAAATGGCCTCAGCGCTCCGCAATCTGTCCGAGGCGCTGCAGGCGGTGAATGAGACGATTCAGCAGAACCAGGCGGTCGTGAATCACACGCTCGAGAACCTCGAGACGATCACGTCGAATGCACGTCCAGACTTGGACGAGATCCTCGACAACATCGCTGCGATCACCGAGCAAGTGCGGCTCTTGGTCGAGAACAATCGAGACGATGTGGACCGCGGCGTAGGCGAGCTCGACGACACCATTGCGTCGATTCACCGCGCCTCCGACCAGCTCGATCATGTGCTCGCAGACCTTGGCGAGGTGACGGAGCGAACTGCAGCAGGCGAGGGCACGATTGGACGGCTCACCTCCGATGAGCACCTCATCGATGAGGTCGAGGATACGGCCGAGGGCATCTCCGATTTCGTCGGCGGGATCACGCGTCTGCGCACCGTGATGGAGCTGCGCAGCGAGTACAATTTCCTCTCCAACGCGTTCAAGAATTACTTCACGTTTCGCATCCTTCCGCGTGAGGGACGCTACTTCTACATCCAGCTCGTCGACGACCCGCGTGGCCGCATCGATCAGTCGACGGTGCAGGTGCGACGAAGCCCACCCGCGGCGGGGGAGCCCGAGTTCTACGAGGAGCAACGCGTCACCACGACGCGCTCCATGCTCGTCTCCATCATGGTCGCGCAGCGCATCTACTTCGCGACCTTCCGCTTCGGCATTCTGGAGTCCTCCGGCGGCCTCGGCCTCGACTTGAACTTCTTCGATGATCGACTCGAGATCAACGCCGAGATCTTCCAGTTCTCGGACTCGACCAACCCGCGTCTTCGCTTCCGCGCTGGCTACGAGGTGATCCCCTCGCTCTTCGTGTTGGGCGGCGCAGACGATGTCCTCAACGAGCGCACGGTCGACTTCTTCTTGGGTGCGATGCTGCGCTTCGACGACAACGACCTGACCTCGCTGCTTGCTGTGTTCGGTGGCGCCGTGGGCGGTGTTGCGCGCTGAACCAGCGTGTTTGCCGGGCAAACAGCGAATTCACCGGCGAACCAAATAACTTTCTCCTTCACGCGTCGAACGCATGCCGAGGTTCCCCCGCTGGTGATCGCTCGGTACGTCGAGGGAAGGATTCCGTCGCGCAGGTGACAGCGCTATGCTCCGACTCTCAACCAGGTTGCTAGCAACCATGGAGGCTCGCCGTGACTCGTGGACCGTCTTCTCAGAGCTCATCTACCTCGGGCTCATCTCATCCAGCCGCTAACGGAATGCGTAGCGGTTGGCTCGTCACGCTCGTCGTAGCGAGCAGCATCTTCAGCTTGTTGGCCGCGTGCTGGGTCGGCGATGTGGAAGCGCAGCGTCGTCGTGGTCGGCAGCGCCGCCGTGCCGCCGCTGCCGCCGTGGCCGCACCACAGGAAGCGCCCGAGAGCGCGGCCATCGCGCCCGCCCTCGAAGAGGCCGGCATCCACTGGGGCATGTCGCCACGCGAGTCGTTCGACCACTTCACCAAGCAGCTGCAAGAGCGCTATCGGCCACGCCTCGCCAAGGCGACGGGCGCGATTGAAGAGGACCGTCTCCGCAGCGACATGCGCGACCAGCAGCAGCGGATGCGTCGCACGTTCATTCGCTTCACGGGCAACGCGTCGGGCTGGGATTCGTCCTTCCTTCGCGACGAGTACACGCACGGCAACAACGAAGCGATGCTTCAGGTGCGCGAAGAAGAGACGCACTCCAACAGCCACTACTTCTTCATCAATGAGCGCCTTTGGAAGCGCTACCAGGCCTTCGATTCAAGCGCCTTTGGCGGCGCAACGTTCGACCAGTTCGCGGCCGCGATTCAGCGTCGCTTCGGGCCTGGCGTAGAGCGCACCGGTTCGCTGGTGGAGGGCCGTCCGCCGACCCGTTGGATCGAATGGCAGGATGGGACCACGCGCCTTCGCGCCGTGGATCAGAGTCGCTTCTACGGCTTCTTCTGTCTCGTCTTCGAGGACAAGGCGACACTTGCGCAACTGCCGACGCTTCGTTCCCACACGATTCAGCGAACGCAGGCCGGCTCGTCGATCGTTGACTCCGTCCTTCGTGGTGAGGGCGAGGACTCCGCAGAAGGCGGCCAAGTGAGCGACCCCAATGCGGACGTTGTGGATCGCATGACCGGACAGATTCGCCGCCGACAGGATGCCCCTGCCGCGGGCGCAGCGGGGACTCCCGCCGCGGGCGCAACGGCCGCAACACCGCCTCGAGGAACTGCACCTGCGACCGGAAGCGGTACGGCTCGCGACGACTCCGACCCCTTCGCAGGGATGGATCTCTGACGTGATCTGATCATCAAGCCACCTGATTGAAGAGCCCGCCATGTGCGGGCTTTTCGTTTGTTGGGTGCAAGGCCAACACGGAGTCACCCCGAGCGGAACGCGCTCTCGGGAGAATTCCAGTCCGCGATCTCGCTTCTTGCGTACAATGCCCGTGTGCTGCGCTTCAGGATGCGCTTTCTGCTGCAGGAGTTCGATCTCGTTGGTCCTGAGATCGTGCTTGGTCGCAGCTCGGAGTGCCAAATCACCATCGAAGACCCCCTAATTTCGCGACGGCACGCGAAGGTAGAGATCCGCGGAAACGAAGCCTGGGTATGCGATTTGGGGAGCCGAAACGGCGTTCGCGTGAACGGCCGCCTGATCAAGGGTGAGCAACTCTTGAAGGACGGCGACCGCGTCCGACTTGGCACGCAAGAGCTCATCTTTTCGGCGGTCGGCGATACGCCGCGCACACCGAAGGCCACCGGCTACATGCGCCTCTGCAACGCGTGCGGGACGCCATATCCAGAGGGCTCGCCGAGCTGCTCCTCTTGCGGAACGCCTGCGGCAGCGGACGAGGACACGATGACGGGCAGCGTCGCGGAGGTGAAGCGCTCCTGGACCTTCGAGTTGATGTCTGAGGTGGTCGAGCGCGCACTCGCGAGCGGTCGTTCGGTGGA
The DNA here is from genome assembly GCA_044373065.1 of Sandaracinaceae bacterium. Taxonomy (GTDB): domain Bacteria; phylum Myxococcota_A; class Polyangia; order Polyangiales; family Sandaracinaceae; genus JAFLCL01. Next base: position 2,904 of record JBILQT010000164.1, on the reverse strand, counting down.
GGCTGAGCGCCTTATGCGGCGTGCAGCGCAAGAGGTGGATGAGCGGCTCATGCAAAGTGAGCAACTCGACCCAACGCAGGTTTCGATCCTCGGCGCGGCAGCGATTCGACTCGCGCGCCTGGTGGGCTCCAGCGATTGGATTGCCTGGGCGCTCTCGCTCTACCGCAGGCAAGAGGCGATGCTCTCGGACGAAGTCCTCGATCGCATGAACGACTTGGATCCGCACGCATTTCCGGATCTTTACCCGCTCATCGACTCCTACTTGGCCTGGTATCGCGCCCGCCAAGCACGTGGGATTGGGCCTCCGACCGGTGAGCTCTCTCGCCTGGTGCGACTCGAGCGCCTGCGACGCGGATGAGCCCCACGCGCCCTCTTTGGCGCCGACTCCTTCTCGACGATGAGGGTCGCTTACGTGTCGCGTTGAGGCTCGTGGGACACGCGCTGGTGGTGCTCTTGGGCTACTTGCTCGGCTGGCTCTGGATGTGGGCGAGCCCTGGGCCCTGGTCCTTTGTGACGGGTGTGATGATGCAGACGATGTGGGTCGTGCTTGCGACCTGGGCGTTCGCCCGCCTCGTCGACAAGCGACCTCCGGCGACCCTCGGGTTTCGCCGCACGCATGCGCTGCGTGATGGCATCGCGGGTGCGGCGCTGGGCTTCGTGTTGATTGGCAGCATCGGTGTTGTCGAAGGCCGACTTGCATGGGCTGCCTACGAGTCAGTCGTGCTGAACGCAGCCGGCGCCATGGCGCTTCTACGCGCGGTGATTCTCTTCGTCTGCGTGGCCATCTCGGAGGAGACGTGGTTTCGCGGCTACCAACTCTCAAACCTCGCGGATGCCTGCGCCGCATGGGGACCGCAGCGCGCGCGTCTCTTCGCACTCCTCTTGAGTTCGTTCTTCTTTGGTTGCGCGCACATTCTCAATCCGCATGCGACCGTGCTCTCCACCACGAACATCATCGTCGGCGGCTTGTTGCTTGGGGTCACATTTGCGCGCACGCGGCGGCTCGCCTTCCCGATCGGGCTGCACTTCAGCTGGAACCTGATGCAGTCGCTGCTCGATATGCCGGTGAGTGGCCAGACGTTGATCGATGACGTGCTCGTGCGGCGGCAAGAGCGCGGTGATGACCTCTGGACGGGCGGCGCGTTCGGTCCTGAGGCAGGCCTCCTTGGGTTGCTCACGATGGTCGTCGGCGCGCTCCTCGGGCTTGGCTACGCGCGCGTTGTCGAAGGGCGCGTTGTCGAAGGGCCGATTCGCAGCGAAGTGGACACGAAACAAGCGTCGTGCGAACCGCGAGCGGATGACGAACGCGCGCTTGATCGGCCGAACTTGGGTGGCGATTCCACAGCGCCCTGAGCGCTACGTACGCGATGCGCGTCTCGCCTGGCGCGATGCGAAGCCCTGCCTTCATGTGCTCGCGTGGTCGCCCGAGACAGGCGAGTCGCACGAGAGCTTCGCCATCGATCTTGAGGGCAGCGCGCTCGATGCCCGCCTGGTGCATCAAGAGGGCCGGTCGCTGATGAGCCTGGGCTGGAGCGACACACCGCAGGTGCGCGCCGATGTGGAGGTCGACCTGCGCGCCGAATCGCAGGGTGAATTGGCATGGATTCAATATGTGGAAAAAAGATCCGTCGTCTCATTGCGCCGGGGTGAAGCCGAGCACGTCGTATTCGATGCCGCGTGCACGGCTTCTGCGGTGGCGCTTTGGCCGACGCCATCGGGGACGTGGGTCGCCTTTCATCACAACCTTCGCGAGGACACCTCCGAGCCCGATCTGACGAAGTGGATTGCGCTCCGCTTTGTCGACCTCGCGGGGAAGGTCTTCGAGGTCGAGGGTGTGATGCATGGGCGCGATCGCGATGCTGCCGGGGAGGAGCAGGGGTTTGAGTTCCCGACGCTCGTCGGCGCAAGAGATGGCGCGCTGACGCTCCTGGGGCGCGGCTCGCACCAAATGTTTCGACAAGATATCAATCATGTTGGATTCATATCGCGTGCGCCCCTGGGCGAGGGCGGGTGGGGATGCCGTGGTCGGCGCGTCGCAGTGCTCGGCCTGGATGATGATGCGATCCTCACGGCGCGTCGGGACAAGCGCGGCATCGTCCTTTCGATCGAAGCGGCACCGCGCGGCGGCATGCCCAAGCTTCGCCCCGCAGAGGTTTGCGTTCGTGCGAAGTCACATCGCGATCTTCCGCACAGACCTGCGGCGGGCACTCCAGATCCAGCGATGCGCGCAGGCCTGCGCACGTTTTTCGGCGATATCCACCAGCACTCGGCGCACTCCGATGGATGCGGCACGGCGCACGAGCCCTACCTCCGCGCGCGTCATGTCTACGGCGATGATTTCTGCGCGCTGAGCGATCACGAGTCGTTTCTCGGTAAGCGAATTGGCCCAGGTGAATGGGGCTATCTCGAGGCCGTGGCCGTGCATCACGAGACGCCCGACTTCGCGACGCTGCTGGCCTACGAGTGGACTGGAAAGGCATTCCCAGGGCCCGGCCACAAGGTGGTGTATCCGCCGCGTGCTGGGCAGAGCATTGTCTCGCGCGATGTGGAGGCGACCGGCGAGGGCCTGCTCGCGCGCCTTCAGGCAGAGGGCGCGTTTGCTGTCCCGCATCATGTGGGTTGGACGGGCGCCGACATCGCGGCACATGACCCAGCACTTCAACCCGTGTGGGAGATCTGCTCCTGCCACGGCTGCTATCTGCATGAGGATCATCCGCTGGGTCAGCGCGGCGACCTGCGTGACCAGATGATGGAGTCGATCCTGCGACGCGGGCTTCGCATGGGCTTCATCGCGTGCTCGGATGGCCATGGCCTCCTCTTTCACCATGGCGTTGGACGCAAGCGCGATTCGTTTCGATGTGGGCTCACGGCTGTGCAGGCGGAGTCGTGTACGCGCGAGGCGAT
>JBILQT010000503.1:0-3780 GCA_044373065.1 Sandaracinaceae bacterium | reverse complement strand
CGACATCAACTCTCCGGGGTTCGGCTTGTTGATACAATATATCGTAACCGTCCGCCCGCCGACGTCCTGACACGCGCATCGCACCTTGCGACGCTCGTCGCATGAAAACACCGCGCTGGAATCGCGACTTCGCGACTCGTCTCTTGGCTGATCACGCATCGAGCGGGCTCTCGCTCACGGCCTTCGCGCAGCAGCGAAAGTTGCCGCTGAACAGGCTTGAGTACTGGCGCTACGAGCTTCGCGAGAAGCGTCCCTCGCCGCTTGCGTTGTTGCCTGTTCGTGTGCGCGACGGAGCTGCGCCGAAGGCGACTGCGGTGACGATTGTGCTGCGCGGAGCACGCGAACTTCGCGTTGATGCGGGCTTCGATGAGGCGACGCTGCTGCGCGTTATCTCGCTGCTTGAAAGCGCTTGATGCTGACGCTCGCGCCGAGTGTTCGGATCTACTTCGCGACCTCGCCAGTCGACATGCGCAAGGGCATCGATGGGCTTGCCGCACTCGTTGAGCCGACGTTTTCCAAAGACCGTTTCGCGGGCCACCTCTTCGTGTTCGTCGGCAAATCTGGCGACAAAGTGAAGGTGCTCTTCTGGGATCGCTCAGGCTTCGTGCTCTATCTCAAACGCCTTGAAAGAGGACGCTTTCAGCTGCCGCGCTTCGATGCGCTTCGCACGCATATCGAGATGGAAAGTGCGCAACTTGCGATGCTTCTCGATGGCTTCGATCTCAACGCGAAGAGGCTGCAAAGATGGGAGCCGCGTCGATAGGGGATCGACAAGAGGCGCGAGATTTGATCCAACATTGGGGTGACTCGCGTCGAGGTAGAGCACGACTGTCCGCTGCGCACGATCGTGGAGCAGCAGGCTGCGGCGCTTGCGCTTCAGGCAGAGTCGATCGCGGTTCTTCAGCGCGAGCTCGCGCAGTTGAAGAAGGCGCATATCGGTCCGAAGTCGGAGCGGATGAAGATGCCCTCGGTGTCGGATTCGCTGGGCGAGGCGCCTTCGAAAGAGAGCACCGAAGCGCTTCGTAAGGCGCGTCGTGAGGCCAAGAAATCGAAGGCTCCGACAGAGCGTGTGGAGCACAAAGTTCCGGCTGCGGAGCGGCAGTGTCCCAAGTGCACGAAGGGCTCGATGAGCGCGCTGGGTGAAGGTCGCTCGACGTTTGTGTACGAGTACAAACCGCCGCAGTTGGTCTGCGTTGAGCACGTGCAAGAGGTGCTTCGATGCACGTGCGGTGGGCACGTCGTGACTGCGCCAGGCGCGCCGAAAGTGATCGAGAAGGGGCGCTACGGCGCGAGCTTTCTGGCCCATCTCGTCGTCGCGAAATGCGTCGATTCGATCCCGATCTATCGCCTCGAAAAGGAGTGGTCGCGGCAGGGCATTCCGATGTCTCGCTCGACGATGAATGAGCTGCTGCACCGCACGGCCGAGCTCTTGTCTCCGCTCAGCAAAGCGCTGCTTGAAGTGATTCGACATCGCCCTGTGGTGCACGCCGACGAGACGCGATTGCGGATGCAGAACGACGGCACGGGCAAGGCGAAGAATGGCTTTGTGTGGACCTTCGGTGCGGCCGATGCGCTCGGCAAGATGGACGTCGGTTACGTGTTCGCAGCCACGCGCAGCGGCGACACTGCACGCGACTATCTCGAAGGCACCCAAGGCGCGCTCGTGGTCGATGCGTACAGTGGCTACAACAAAGTGCTCGCGGTCTCCTCGCGCGAACGCGCGGCATGTCACGCGCACCTGCGTCGCTACTTCCACGAAGCGCTCGCAACAGCTCCCATCGCGCAGCAAGCCATCGACACCATTCTGCGCCTCTACCGCATCGAGCACGACGCGAAAGAGCAAGGAATCCTTGGCTCCGAGGCGCATCGAGCACTGCGGCTCGACAAGAGTGCGAAGGTTCGAGAAGAGCTCAGGCAGTGGCTCGATGATCAAAAGCCGAAGCACCCTCCGAAGAGTCCTATTGGAATCGCAATTCGATATGCACAAAACCAATGGACCGAGCTCGGACGCTTCATCAACAGCACAGCTATCCCCCTCGACAACAACGCAGCCGAGCGAGCGCTGAGGCGCGTCGCCCTGGGCCGTAAGAACTTCCTCTTCGTCGGCGGCGCCGAGGCGGGCAAGAACCTCGCAGGCCTCTACTCGCTCGTCGCGACGTGCGAGGCGCGCGGCATCAACCCGTTTGAGTACCTAAGCGACGTGCTGAACCGCTTGCCGGATCATCCGATGGCGAAGGTCGAGGAGCTGCTGCCGGGGGCTTGGGCGGTGTGAGACGACGGTGATCGGACGGTTACGGTGCTTGAAGCGCACGGTCGCGAACACGCGAGATTTGGTTCCATGCAACCTGTGCTTGACCTCGATGAGCGACTCCGTGACGATCGAAGGCGTCGCTTACGGGCGGGCCGACTTCAGCTCGACTCGAGCATAAGCAGGGCAAGGAACAACGACTCAAACCTTAAAGCGCCTTCCTCAGGGAACGCGCGATAGGTCGCCGAGGGGCCATGAGACAATCCAACCGATTCGAGTGTCCGGGCGTGTGGCGGGTGGTCGCACGTGCAAGAGCCGCATCGATGCGCGCGCCGTTGGCGCCACTCGTTGCCCTCGTGTTTCTCGGGTGCGGCGGGAGTTCCGGGCGGTTCGAGGTCGTTGGGAGAGCGACGAGACTCGAGTGCGCCACGCGCGAGGAGTGCGGGGCTCGCGCACTTGAGTCGCTGCGTGCGACAGGCATGAGCATCGACAGACGTGTCGAGACAGACGTCGCGCTCACGAACGGCACGCACGAGAAGAACGCGAAAGAGATCGTCGCGCTGGAGGATCTAGAGGCGCTCGAAGATCCGACGATCGGCGCATCGACCTGCGTACTCGGCGCCGTTCGGTCTGCGGAGGGCCCGGTGAGTCGTGGCGCGACGAGCAACCGACCGACGACGACGGCGCCGAGCACTCACGCCGGTATGATCTTCGAGCTTGTGGCCCGCCAGATCGCCTACAATGAGCACTACAGCGACCCGCCCGTCATCGACGAGAGCACCCAACTTGCGTACGCGTTCCAGTTCGACCCGGTCACGCGACAACTTGGGATCAATCCCGAGTTGGTCACGGCCGAGATCGGCGAGCCAGGTCCCGACCAGCGTGCGTGGACCCTTGCCGTCGCCGGCAGCGCCGCGCACGAGATGGGCCACTACTACCTGAGTCGGCCCGCAGGCACTCCCTCGGATGGGCACGCGAGTGCGCTCAGTCAGCTCATCCGCCAGACCTGGCCAGCGCTCATGCAAGACGTCACGTCGCACATCCATCGCAAGGAGCTCTTCGCGGATGCTTTCGCTGGTTGTCAGCTGTCGCGGGGGTGGACGGAGACACGGCCCGTAGTGGACTTTTTCAGGCGCTATGAAGCCTCAGACGATCATCCGGGCCCGGACCTACGGGTACGCGCCATCGAGGCGGGCGTTCGCTGTGACCGTCACGCGACCCTCGCGACGCCTCGGCGAAACGCGCTCTTGGAAGCGCTGACGGGTGCCCCGTGAGAGCAGTCGCCTGGGCAGCTGCCATCGGCCTCGCCGTCGCGGCGCTTCCCGCCCACGCGCAGTGGTGTACAGACGCCGAGCTCGCCGCCATCGCGTCGTCGCCGGAGCTCCCGCTCGCGCAGACCGTCTGCGAACGGATCCACGAACTCGCGACTGTCGGCCAAGTCCCCGTCAGCCAGATCTCGGCCTCACCCGTCGCTGAACTGTCGGCGTTTCGCGACCACTGCCGAGTGCACGGAGGGGCTCCTTGTCCCCTAG
>JBILQT010000504.1:0-3780 GCA_044373065.1 Sandaracinaceae bacterium | reverse complement strand
CATCGAAATTGTCGACAATCGCGAACACCGTCGTGGCTGCGGCAGTATCGTTTGCCCAAACAACGCGATTCACCGTAGTTGCTGTGCCGGAGTCGTCCGAAGCGAGACACGTGCGTGGCGATCCTCCGCAGGTAGCGGCTGGGCCAGCAACCAGGTTGAGCGAGGGGTCGAACACGCCGTCTCCTGAGGTTACCGTCAGAATCAAGCGCTGGCCGGCCGGAACGTTGATGCCGTACGCGACGTCACGGCCGAGCGAACCCGCGCAACCAGTGCCGGACCCGTAGTCATTCGCTGCGCCGACCGTGGTTCCCATCGTCATGCCTGCGCCGATCATCGCCGCAGTCGCGCACGTGTCGTTCGCGGCGGGAACAACGAAAGCGTCGGGAGGCGTAAACGCGTCAATGGCTGCGTCAGGCACCACGAAGGCATCGGGCACCACGAAAGCATCGGGCACCACGAAGGCATCCGGCTCCACGAAAGCATCCGGCTCCACGAACGCGTCATCGGCGGGTCCTGCGTCTTCCATGACGCCCGTGTCGATCATCACGCCCGTGTCGATCATCACGCCCGTGTCGATCATCACGCCCGTGTCGCGCGGGCCGGCATCGGCACGACCGCCATCACGGCCTGCATCGCGACGCGGGCCGGAATCGCCGGGGCCTGCGTCATCGACGACCGCGGCATCATCAGTTACCGGTGGGTCAACGGGACAACCTGTGAGCGCGAGCGCGCAGAGCAACGTGGCTGGGACGCCATAGATCATTTTCGACTTCATGCAGAACCTCCGAAGAAGCGTGAGACATGTCCCGCAAGCCCGCACTGCGCCACCAGGCGGCTCATTTTTGGGGTCGTTGCGCGCGCCCGCGAGAAAGTTCAACCGGGTATTTCTTGGCGTTTTTCGCTAGTTTTTGCTGCACAGCGGCTGCCGGATCGAGGCCGATGCGATCGCAAAAAAGAAGGACTGTGATCAGCACATCACCCACCTCATCGGCGATGCGATCGCGGGCTGGCCCGCTGCAATGCGCATCCGACTCGGTGTTCGGGACCCATCGCAGCTCTTGAACGAGCTCGCCTGCCTCGGAGGCGACGGCCATGGCGAGGTTCTTCGGGTCGTGAAACGCGGACCATTCACGCTCCTTCACGAAGGCACGGAGCGACTCCAGGAGGGCATCGAGGCGATCAGCGGATTCAACGGACATCGGCGCAGCTTACGCGCACTCACCAGAGCCAGGCAGCGCCGCGTACGCCGCTCGCGTCACCATGCGTCGCACGGACGAGCGGCACATCCACGTAGTCGCTGAAGACCCAACGAGGCAGCGCCTCTCGGACGAGCGGATAGAGCGCCTCGATGTTGGAGACGCCTCCACCGAGCACGATGACGTCTGGGTCCACGATGTTGATCACCGAGGCAAGGGCGCGCGCCATGCGGTCTGCATAACGCACCAAGGTTGCGTGCGCGTCGAGGTCTCCAGCCTCGGCACGTGAGGCGATGACCTCGGCGGTGAAGCGCTCCTGGGTGTGCGCGAAGTGATCACGTGAGAGCGAGGGGCCCGCGAGCCATGTCTCAATGCAGCCGTGCTTGCCGCAGTAACAAGCGGCGCCGGGTCGCTCATCGTCTTCTGGCCAAGGAAGCGGGTTGTGGCCCCACTCGCCTGCGATGGCGTGCCTGCCTGACAGCACCTTCTTGTCGACCACGAGGCCGCCACCCGTGCCTGTTCCTACGATCACGCCGAAGACGACTCGCCCCGCGCGTGCAGCGCCGTCCACGGCCTCCGAGAGCGCGAAGCAGTTCGCGTCGTTGGCGATGCGCACGCTGCGCTGAAGGGCACTGGAGAGGAGCGCATCGAGGGCGAGGCCGTTGAGGCATTGCGTGTTGGAGTTGCGAAGCAGCCCAGAGCGCGGCGAGAGCGCCCCGGGTGTGCCTACGCCAACGCTGCATGAGACTCCGACCACGCGCTCAACGCGCTCAACCAGCGCGGCAATCGACGCGATGATCTCGTCGGAGCTTGATGGCGTGGCGATGCGCTCCTCGGCCAGCACACGTCCATCCGGCGCGAGAAGGACGCCTGCGATCTTGGTGCCGCCGAGATCAATACCGATGCGCATGCACGCACTTGAGCACAGATCAAAAAGAAAGAGGCCCCGGTTGGGGGCCTCTTTGCAGTTCGTTTTGTCGTCCGTTCAGCGGCAGATGCCGTCGACGCACTGCGAGCCTGCGCTGCAATCCGTGGCGCTCATGCAGTTGGATGTCGCCTCGTTCGTCGTCGCGCAGAACCCCTCAAGGCAGAAGTTGTACTGAACGTCGAAGCGGAGGCACTCGTCGGCGGTGGCGCAGGGGATGCGGCAGCTTCCGTTGCGGCAGACCGAGCCCATGGCGCACGTCGCGCTCGCACCGCAGCTTGGGCGGGGGCGGTCGTCGAAGCGGCAGCGACCCTCGAGACAGTAGTTGCCCGCGCCGCACATCGCGTCGGTGGCGCACTCGGCGTAGCAGCGGGTGTCGCGGCAGACGCGGCCTGCACCGCAATCGGCGTTGGTGGCGCAATCGCCGGCGGGAGGCGTGATCTCCTCGCAGAAGCCGTCGACGCACATGCTGGTTCCAGCACACGGATTCGTTGCGCCGCAGGCTGAGGTGCAGCGCTGGTCCACGCAGACACGGCCTGCGCCGCATTCGCTTGAGAACTGGCAGGTGTCCGAGGGTGCGCGGCACTCGCCGTCGACGCACTCAAGACCGCCTGTGCAGGGTGCGGTTGCGCTGCAGCCAGGGTTCATCGTGGGGACGCAGGAGCCGTCCACACAAGACTGGCTTGCGGGGCAATCCATCGCAGTCGAGCAGCCCGTGATGCAGGTGCCGCCGCGGCAGATGACGCCAGTGCCGGGGCACTCTGCACTCGTCGTGCAAGCGCAGGTTGCGTCGGTGACGCGCTCGCTTGGCGTCGTGCAGTGACCGCCGTTGCAGCGCGTCGCCGCGGGGCATTGGTCATCACGTGTGCACATCTGGGTGCAGCCGAGTGAGGTGCACTCGGTGCCTGATGCAGCGCACTCCACGTCGCAGCGACATGAGGCGCGGCTTGGCGGTTCGAGTCGACGACAGCCGAGGCCGTCGCACGCGTAGCACGCCGACTCGTCGCAGTAGTTGCTCTCTTGCGAGCAACCACCAGCCGACAAGGCCAGGAACGCCGAGGCAGAGAGTACGAAGGAGAACCATCGCGTGGAGAGAACGAGCTTGGTCACGGCAAAACCCTCCCCCGCGCAAATGGCGGGATAAGCCACCATGTACCAGGATCCGTGCCAGCGGGCGAAAGAGCGAATCGTTGACGATCCATCGCGCAAACCAGTGTCATTGCGGGCACACGTGCACCATCGTTCACACAGGGGTCGTGAACGACATCTCGTTCGAGTAGCCTCGGCGGCGATGCGTTCGTCGCCCGCGCTTCTCGCCTTGATTGCCCTTGTCGGCTGCGGCGCAGCACATCCGCGGCCCGACTTGGAGGCGGTCGCGAGAGAGATTGGGAGCGCCTCGCCCGAGCATGTGGAGATGGCTGGGCGGGTACGACGCAGCACGTCGGCTGCGCGCGCGCTCGTGCACTTGAGCTCAGGCGCCGAGGTGCAGCTCGTCGAGGAGGATGGTGCGCTGCGCATCGCGAGTGGCGTGCTTGGCGCGAGCTCGACGGCGACACCCGAGGAGGCGATCGCCGCGCTTCATCGTGCGCTCAACCGTGAACTCGAGAGTGGTCTCGACCAAGTGCTTGCCGAGCCCGCGCGTAGTGCGTGGCGTGAGGA
>JBILQT010000163.1:0-16590 GCA_044373065.1 Sandaracinaceae bacterium | reverse complement strand
ACTACAGCGACCCACAACTGACCTTCTCGGGGGAGCGCGTTCACGTGCGTGCGCAGAGCGTCGGCAACCTGCTGACTTGGAGTGAGGATGACTTCAGCGTCACGCGAGAAGCGAACACCCTGCGCACCGACACGAGCACCTGGACGCGGCCTCCGAGCGCGTTGATTCCATGCGGAGCCATCCCCGAGTCGCTCACTGTTTCACCCAGCGGCGAAAGGCTTCTGGCGAACGTCGCGCACTGCCCACCTTGCGCGAATGAGGCCGCGATCGATGGCATCGTGGGCCTCTCTTTCGTGCGTACGCAGTGAGCTCAGAACGCTTGCTCGATGCGGGAGCCCTCACGCTCAAGCTCCGGGCGCACCTTCTGGAAGAGTGCGCGGTAGCGATAGAAGGGGACGCGTGGGTAGAGGTGGTGAATCAGGTGGTAGTTCTGAAAGAAGAGCAGCAGCGCGAGGCCGCTGCCTTCCATCACGCGCGTGTCGAGATAGCGACGACGCTCGGTGTGTGGCGCATGCGGGAGCCAATCGAATGCGAAGGCGAGCAAGGCGCTTGCAGAGAGCGCGGGCAACACCCAGAGCGTGAGGACCTCGACGCCGAAGCCCAGCACGCTGAGCGCAACGGCCATTGTGACCATGGAGAAGAAGCCGATGAGCGAGGTGATGCGTGATGCGCGTGCTGCGTCGGAGTTGCTCGATGCGCCGACGAAGAAGTCGAAGAAGTAGTGCGGGAAGATCGATGCGCAGCGAAGGGCGATCGACAGAGCGTTGCCACCCTTCACCCAATGGTCCGGGTCCTTCTCGCCGTGGTTCGTGAAGGAGTGATGCCGCAGGTGAAGCACGCGAAAGAGGGGCAGCGGCGCAAAGAGCGTGATGCCCGCGAGCCAACCGAGGGCCTCGGAGATGGGACGCATCGCAGCCTTGTCGCCATGGATGTTTCCGTGCACGGCCTCATGCATCACGGTGAACGCCGAATAGCCCAGTGCGGTCGCGACAAAGAAGCCGACCCAGAGCGGGAGATGGCCCGTGAGCGCTGCGCCCCAGAGGCCAAGCTCTCCCGCCACAATTCCAGAGCCCAGCAGCAACGTGGGCCACGCTACGTCGCCGACAAACTCTCGCCAGACATCGCGCTCGGGCTTCACCGAGTTCATGTGCTCTGGCTCGCCATGAGGGCTGCGGTGACGACGACCTGCATGCTTGCCACATGCGACTCGCACTCTTTGGCTCCCTCGCTCAGCCAAGCCAGCGTTGCACTCTCGACGTATCCCACCGAGCCGGCGAGGGCGATGCGCAGCTTGCGTGAGGGGCGCGTGATGCCGAGTTCCCTGGCGAGGGCCCGCGCCGCATGTGCACGGACCTGCTCGACGATCCCCTGTGCCTCCGCATCCGCACCAAGACCTCCGCGCAGGAAGGTGCGGAACATCCCCTGGTCCTCGCGCGCGACCACACAGAATGCGAACAAAGAAGCCCGGAGCTTCTCATCGAAGGGCAGCTCACGCGGCGGCTCGAACGTCGCTTCGAGGCGCTCGGCGAGCTCCTTCAGGGTGGCGAGGAAGTAGCCACGACGCCCTCCAAAGTAGTGATAGAGGAGCGCCTTGGAGACCCCGGCCTCCTTCGCGAGCTCATCCAGGGAAGACTCGCCGTAGCCGTGCTCCCCGAAATACTGCCGACCAAACCGCAGGAGGCTCTCTCGTCGTGCGTCGGGGGCAAAGCGCTGCGTGGTGACCATCGTGAGAAACTACCTGCTGTTGACGAACCGTCAATACGGCTATTGACGAATCGTCAGCAGGTGGGTTGCGTAGGCTTTCAACCAACTGGTTGAAGGCCTGTCGACTCGGCTGACGCTCATGAGGGCGCTCGCTAGCGTTTCCCAGGCAGCGCAAGGCAAAGGGCCAAGCGATGCAGGAGAAAAACCGATGCGCCTTCCTCTCATGGTTGCGGCCACCGCCGCATTTGCCCTCGTCGGACGCCCGACCAACAACGACACCTCCGATGCGGGCCGCACCGGCGATGCAGCTCTCGCGGCCGACGCTTTTCAAGCAGTGGATGCCTCTGTGGGTGCGGATGCGCCCATGGGTGCACGCTTTGTCGTTCGCGGTGTCTCGGGCCGCGACATCGTGCTCGATAGGACGTGGGATCGCGGATGCGTGAGCGGAGGCCCGGGGCTGTGGAATCACAGTCGCCGCACGCTGACCGGCCTTGAGCTCGTGACGACGATCACCGAGTACATGAACGCGTCGACGACCCCGGACTGCATGAACGGGCGTGCGATCGTGACGACGTTCACGCAGACGCTCACCAACGACAACGTGCGTATACCGATCACCTGGGTGGACGCGGCCTTCATGCCGACGGCTGCGCCTGCCGGTCTTGAAGCCGTCACCGAGGGCGTTGGCGCAAGCGGGCTCCTCACCTTTGCGACACGCACTGCGATCTCGGCCGAGGGCGCAGCCTCCCTGAACACAGCGATGTTCTGCGGCATCACGGATTGGGCGCCTGGCGCCGCACGCGACTTGATTCCCTGCTTTGGCACGATGGGTCGCGGCACGATCCTCGTCGATGACCGCACCATGCCTTGGCGTGTCTACGACGGGGTCGGCATGGACCCAACGATGTACCCAACCTTCATGCCGACGGTCTCGCACCAGGGCCCGATCGAAGGACCCTGATCAGCCGCGCACTTCGCCGCGCACGCGCAGCGCTTCTTGAATCCACACCGGATAAATCCGCGAGGCGACGACCAGGCTCGGCGTGGCCGAGACAACGCGCTCGTCGCTCAAGAGAAGCTCGCGTGTGCGCTGCATCGCACCGGATGTTGCGCTCCAGATCCACGCGTGGTGGACATTCGACGCATCGGCAAAGCGCGTCGTCCAGAGCACAGTGGATGTGCCCTCGATCAACGGCTGAAGGCCTTCGGTGAGCGCACTGCGCGTCTCCATCTCCAGCACCGCCCAATGCCCGTCGGCCATCGCCGTGCCGAGCTCGACGGTGAACACCAGCGCATGCGCTTCCTCAAGCAAGAGAAGGCGCTGCGCGACCATGGCCTCGGTCTCATCCAGCTTCCGAGCCACCTCCGAGAGGGGCCGACGCGCGTGGTAGGCGAGGGTGCGGATGAGCCGACAATCGAGGGGGCTGAGCGCCAACTGCGGGGCGCGACCAAGGTCGTACGTACGCACGCTTGCATCACGCAGCCCAGCGACATGTTCGAAGTGCCGCAGGAGGGCTTCCGTCGACTCCTCCGGACGCAAAAGGCACGTGACGTAAGCGTGATCGTGCGAGGCCACCGTGACCTCGAAGACCGACGGATGCTCACCCAGCGCGTCGCAGACCGCTTGCGTCAAAGGCCGTGCGCATCGACCGTAGACCTCTACCGGCTGGGCACCGAGCAGCGCAGGGTGCACAAGGCATCGGTAGCGCTGAATCACGCCCTGCTCCTCCAGCCCGAGCATCCGCTTGTGCACTGCCGCCGCAGAGACCTCGATGTGCTCGCCAATCTCACGAAGCGGGACGCGACAATTGTCCATCAGCTTGGCAACGATCTTCGCGTCACGAACATCCACAAGAGCACTTCCGCACACCTTGCCTGATGCGTTCAAGACAAACCCTCGCGGCCCTCTCGCAAAGCCGACATGAAGCTCATCTCGCTTGAAGACCTCGTCATCCAACGCCCCACCCAGCAAGTGTTTGCTGTGCTCACCGAGCCTGCGTTCTTCACACGCACGAGCCCCTCGACTTCCAACGTGAGGGCACAGGGCGCGCTTGGGAGAGGCGCGAAATTCAAGCGCACGTTCAGAAGTCACGGCATCCCAAACTGGCAGACGGTGCATGTCGAGGTGTGCGACGCACCTCATGCGCTCGCGCTCCGTACGCGGCTTCTGCTGATGCGTGTTCGGTACACCTATCGCCTCGTCGCGCTGGATCCGAAGACGACGCTTCTGACGCTCCGAAAGGAGGCCGAGACGCGGATTCCATGGGGCGCACTGCTCGTCCATCTCCTCACCGCCGAGGAGCACGACGGTGCTCATCTCGCGTGCTTGCGCGAGGTCGCCGAGTCGCTTCCAGCATGACGTCGCGCGTTCTCGTTTTCGCGTGTAGCTTCGCGCCGCATGCGCATCTTCGATCGAAAGTCCGCTGGTCTCCTCATCCCGCTGTTCTCGATTCGCACCGGTGAAGAATGGGGCGTTGGCGAGTATCCCGACCTCGTCACCTTCGCGAAGTGGGCCCGCACGGGCGGCTTCCGCTGGCTGCTGACGTTGCCTCTGCTGGAGCCCTCGCCTGGGCAGGAGAGCCCCTACTCGTCGGCCTCCTTCTTTGCCCTCGACCCGCTCTACATCGCATTGCGCGATGTGCCGGAATTCAAGGCGCTTGGTGGCATCCAGAGCCTCGATGGTCGTGAGCGTCTGACGCTCGATGCGGTCTCGGCGTCGGCTTCAGTCGATCACGCCGGCATCCGCTGGCTCAAGGGTCGTGTGCTCGCGCGCTGCTTCGAGTCCTTTGAGGCCGAGGGCAAGACGGAGCGCCGTGCGGCGTTTGATGCGTTCGTGAAAGAGCAGGCCGCGTGGCTTGAGCCGTATGTTCTTTTCCGCACGCTCAAAGAGGCGCATCCCGAGAGCTGGCGCTCCTGGCCCGAGGGCCTTCGTGATCGCACGCCGAGTGTGATCGAGGCGTTCAAGACCAAGCACGCGCGCAGCCTCGCGTACCGTCGCTACCTTCAGTGGACTGCCTTCACGCAGCTTCAAGCCGCGCGCGGGGGCATGCATGAGGTCGGCGTTGCACTCGCAGGCGATGAGCCTTTCTTGGTCGCCGATGACAGTGCCGATGTCTGGGCCAACCGCGAGGGCTACCGCTTTGATGCAACCGTCGGCGCGCCTCCCGATGCGTTCTCTGCCGATGGGCAAGAGTGGGGCCTTCCGCCGTACAAATGGGATGCGCTCAAGAAGGACGGCTACGCCCTCTTTGCCGCCCGCGGCGCACACACCGCGCGCCTCTACGATGCCGTGCGCATCGATCACGTCGTTGGCCTCTACCGCACCTATCACCGGCCGATCGACAAGAGCGAGCACTTCTTCTACCCCGACGTGCAAGCCGATCAGCTCGCACAGGGCGAGGCTGTTCTGGAGGCCTTCCGCAAATCGGGCACGGAGATTCTCGCGGAGGATCTGGGCGTCATCCCGCCCTTTGTGCGCCTCTCACTTCAGCGCCTCGGCATCCCCGGCTACCGCGTGTTTCGTTGGGAGCAAGAGCAGGGGCGCTTCCGTGATCCCGAGACGTGGCCCGAGCTCTCCGTGGCGACCACCGGCACGCATGACACCGAGAGTTCGCTCGATTGGTGGCAGGAGCTTCCGGAGTGGGAGCGCAAGTCTGCACTCGTCCTCCCCAAGCTGCGCGAGGCCGCTCCCACGCTCGATGAGAAGAACCCGGGACGCATGAGCGAGGCGATGTGGCGTGCGCTGCTCGCGACCGTGATCGAGAGCCCGAGTCGTGCGGTGCTCTTGCCTGTCCAGGATGTGCTGCGCGTTCGTGATCGCATCAACACGCCGAACACGGTGGGCCCAGAGAACTGGAGTCATCGTCTCTCGTGGACGGTGAGCGCGCTGACAGACGACAGCATTCTTCGAGGCCGCATGCGCATCGTGCGCGCCTACAACGAGGCAAGCGGGCGCGTGTGACGCGCTCGGAGAGGCCATCGCTTCCAGGACGAGACAAGCGCTCGGGCTCACTCGCATCGCAGCGCGCACGCCCGACAGGCCTTGGGCTGCGCACGCAGATTGGCCTTGCCCTCGCCACAAGCCTTGGCCTCTCGGTCATCCTCATTGGCCTTGCCGTCGACAGGCTCGCAACACGCTCGCTCGAGATCGAGCGGCATCAAACGGCAACGCTCGGTGCGCGCGCTGTGGCTGCGATCATTCATCGCCCCGATGCGCCCGCCCTCTTGGTGAACGATGCGGAGGCGATGCTGCTCGGTGAGTCGAGCACCTCGCGTGGCGACATCTTGGGCTTCGAGCTGCTCGAACAAGGCCGCGTGATCGAGTCGCGCGGCGTCGTCGATCGCGGCATCCAGGGCGAGGCCTCACTGGGTGCACACGGACTGGTTCGCGTCTGGGTCGCGCATCCCGGCGATGCGGCGGCGAGGCGCCTTGGAGGCCTCATTGTCGTCTACGCGCTCGTCACCGCGATTGCGATTCTCTACCTCTCCTACGTGCTGCTCACGCGCCTCATCGTGCGTCCGGTCGAGGCCCTGGAGCGCACGGCCTTGCGGCTCGCACGCGGCGATGATCGCGACCTCGCACGCATCGAGGGCGCACGCGAAGTCGCCTCGCTTGCGCTCACGTTCAACGAGATGGTCGATGACCTCCGCGCAGAGCGCCGCACGCTCGAGACACGCTTAACGGAGCTTGAACAAGCACTCAAACAGCTCGAACAAGCGAAGAATTCACTCGAACAAGCGCAAGCGGGCCTTGTGCGAAGCGAGAAGCTCGCCTCGGTCGGAAGGCTCGCCGCAGGCGTTGCGCACGAAATCGGAAACCCCCTCGCGGCCATCTTGGGCTTTGTCGAACTGCTCCGCGGCGGAGGCCTTGAGCCGAGTGACGAGGCCGAGTTCTTGAAGCGCATCCAGAGCGAGACCGAGCGCATTCATCGCACCATCCGTGGCCTGCTCGACTTCGCACGCAAGCCTGCCGAATCCGCCGGGCAGAGCACGGAGATCGATGGTGCGGTGGATGACGCCGTTCACCTCGTCACGCCGCAGAAAGACTTGCACCGCGTGAGCATCGAGCGACGCATCGCCGACACGTTGCCCAAGGTCGTGATCGACCCAGATCATCTCACGCAGATTCTCCTCAACCTTCTGCTCAACGCGGCCGATGCCATCGAGAGCAAAGGCGTGCGCGATGGTGAAGACGCGATTCTGATCGAGGCCACACGCGAAGAGGACGACGCGTTTGTCACCTTGCGCGTGACGGACTCGGGCCCCGGCATCGATGCCTCGCTGCTCACCTCCATCTTCGAGCCCTTCTTCACCACCAAGCCCTCCGGACGCGGCACAGGTCTTGGCCTTGCGGTGTGTCAGACGATCGTGGAGCAGGTCGGAGGCACCATCCGTGCATCGAATGCAGAAGGAGGCGGTGCACGCTTCGAGATCCGGCTTCGCGTTGCAGGCTGATAGGGTGATGCCGTGAACACGCTGACCGAAGAAGATGAGGCCCGCCTGCGGGAGCAAGCCCTGCGTGTCTATCGTCGCTATGCGGTCGAGGTGGTGGAGGCGCTTGGCTTTTGTCCTTATGCCGAGCGGTGTCGCAAAGAGGGGCACACGCGCGAGCTCGTCGCGCTCGATGAGACGCCGACGGTGCAGAGCCTCATGTCCGCTGTGCACGAGCTCGCGAACGATAAGAACGTGGAAGTGGGGCTCATCCTTTTGCCGCGTGTGAAGGCCGACAGGCTCGCGCATGCACGCTTCGTCGAGCAGCTTCGTCGCGCACATCAGGACGAGCCGGGTGGGCTTGTGATGGCGATGGAGGGCTTTCATCCAGAGGCCGCAGCCGACCTCTCAAGCCCCGAGAAGCTCGTGCCTTTTGTGCGTCGCACGCCTGACCCGACCATCCAGCTCGTGCGCCTCGAAGTGCTCAATCAGTTTCGTCGCAATGCATCCGATCACGGCACGGCATTCTTCGACCCGACGAAGATGACGGTCGATGCCTTCCTCCAGGCAACGCCCCCGAAGCCGCTTCATGTGCGCATCGCGGAGGCGAACTTTGAGACGACGAAAGCCAAGACCGTCGAGGCGATCCAGGCGATCTACGAGGGCATCCTGCGTGACAGGCAAGCGAGCTACGGCGACGTCGCGTGATTCCGTCGTAGCGTCTCCGACATGCCGAAGGTTCAGCGCTGCCTCTTCTGCCTCGCCCTCCTCCTTTGGCTGCGCCCAAGCAATGCTGTGGCGCAGACGGATGTGACCTTGGCGCTGGAGGCTGTGCTCGATTGCGAAGCGGCAGAGCATGCCGCGTGGCTCTATGGGTTTCGACAACACGATGAGCGCTACACGATGGGCACGGAGCGTCAGCAAGGCGCCGCGTACGACAGAATTCTCGATGTCACGGAGGCGTGTGCCGAGGCGCAGCCGCTCCTGCCGCCGGAGGATGCGGCACAGTTTCAATCTGACGTCATCGCACCGTGGGCTGCACTCGAGGCCTCTGCCTTCGAGGTCTCCATCTCGGAGGTGCTGACAGAGATGCAGAATGTCTCCAGTACGCCCGCGCTTGCGGCACTACTCGCGCGCATCGACGAGGGCACCGCGACCGTCAGTGAGACCCTGCGTGCCACGGCGAGGAGGCGTCTGACGAGCCAAGACCTTCGTGCGGCGCTCCGCATGCTTCAGGCCAGCATCAGCACGACGAACTCCGAGCGGGCCTCGTGGCAATACGATGCGACGCAACTCACCGGCGCCGAGCGACGCGAGGCGACCGCAACCGCGGCATCCCTCGCGCGCACCCTCACCGCGCTGAGTTGCAACCGGAGCGCGGCCATCGCCGCGGTCGATCGTTGGCGTCGCCGCGCCGCACGCGAGAGCCTCCTCCAGATTTTCGCGCGTGTGTTTGGTGCCGACACCCACAGCACGCTTGAGGGTCGGCTGAACGACTGACGGGTCCAAACGAAAGCGCCTTTCGCAGAATCGACGCAACACCTGAATGCACCGCTCGATAGACGGGCATGTCGAACGAACTCCCTCCTTCCTCCACACCCTCCACCCCCGAAAACGAGGTCGCCTCTGTCGCGCACGACATCCAAAGCGGTGTCGAGACAGCGGGCCAAATTGTCGAAGGCGTCGCGCAAGCCGCTGAGCAAGTGGAGGGCTTCATCGAGGGCTCAGGCGGCTCGCCCACGGTGCCCGGCGCGCTTCGCGGAGCGAGTGGGGCAGTTGGCGGCGCAGGGCAATTGCTCGGTGCGCTGGGGGTCAACGATGCCGGCGTAAGCGGCGTGATTGGCGTTGCCCAGCAGGCACTCGCGCTTGCCTCCACGGCCTACACCGCAGTCGAGCAAGTCGTGCAGACGGTCGAGTCGATCATGAATGCCGAGGCGCGCTTGGAAGAGGTGCGCTTCGACTTCGAGGTGCTCGACACCGACTTCGACTGGGAGATTCACGACCTCCACATCGAAGACACGTTGGGCGGCACCTACCTCGCGCGCATCGAGCTCTGCACCGAGGATTTGGAGAACGACCCGAATGATCTTCTCGGGCGCAGCGTGTCTTTCACGATGTCGCGCAAGCACCTCATCCACGCGATGCGCGGCATCGTGCAGCGCGTCGAGCACGGGCTCTCGACAGACCGCGCTGTCATCGCGCGCATTGAGGTCGTGCCTGCGGCCGCACTGCTCGGCTATGGCCAAGACACCCGCATTTTTCAGGACTTGAGCGTGCCTGAGATTCTCGACGCGGTGCTCGGTGTGGGCCTTCAGGAATACGACCGCACGCTCGAGCTGCGCCTCGGCAGCCGCGAGTATCTCAAGCGCGAGTACTGCACGCAGCGCGATGAGAGCGACTGGCACTTTGCGCTTCGGCTCATGCAGGAGGAGGGCATCGCCTGCTTCTTCGAGCACACAGAGCTGCGCGAGAAGCTCGTCTTGATCGACGACAACCAGGTCTACGAGACAGTGCCCACGCTGAGCGAGGGCGCGATTCGCTTCATCCCCTCCGAGAACGTCTTTGACGCCATCGAGCCCATTCGCGATTTGGTGCACGCGCACCAACTGACCAACACGAAAGTGGCGGTGGCTGACTACGACTGGAGCCAGGTCAATGCGGTCGTCTTGAAGCGCAATGCGCAGCTCCTGAGTGACCCAACGGGCAGTCACGAGCACGGCAGTCGCGAGCACTACGTGAGCGGCCAGCCGGCGACTCTCTCAGATTGGGATATGAGCGATATCCGCTACCGCGCGAACGACCTACGCGACCAGTTGGCCATTCGCGGCGAGCTCTTGAAGCGCGACAAGCAGGTGATGCGCGGACGCGGCGTGGTCTCCGGCATGGCGCCAGGGCTCTGCTTCACGCTCAGCAATCACCCGAGCGCCTCGCTCAATCAGGAATACCTGCTCACACACGTGACGCACTCGGGACGCAATCAAGCCGTCGCGCACCTCTTCGATCACGACGAAGCGCGCCCCTACGAGAACACCTTCATCGCCATCCCGCGCAGCGTCATGTACAGGCCCGAGCGCACGCTGAAGAAGCCGCGCATCAGCGGGATGGAGAGCGCCGTGGTGGTTGGCCCCGACAGCGAGAGCGAGATCCACACGGACAATTTTCGCCGGGTGAAAGTCCAGTTCCGTTGGGACCGCGTGGGCACCTACGACACAGGCTCAAGCTGCTACCTGCGCGTCATGCAGGCCTGGGCGGGGCACGGCTTTGGCGTCGACTTCCTGCCGCGCGTCGGCATGGAAGTGGTGGTCAGCTACCTCGGCGGAGACCCCGACAGGCCCTTCATCACAGGCTGCCTCTACAACCAAACGGCGCACCCGCCGTACACCTCCGAGGCCGACAAAACCAAGTCGACCATCCGCACGCGCACCTCGCCCGACGACAACGGCAAGTTCAACGAGCTGCGCTTCGACGACAAGAAAGACGGCGAGGAAATTCTCATTCACGCCTCGCGCGACTTCAACGAGGTGGTCGAGCGCAACCACACGACGCGGGTGAAGAGCCATCAGACGAATACGGTGAGCGGCAATCGCGCGCACACCGTGACGAAGCACGAGACAATTGCGATTGAGGGGAGCCAGAAGACGACTGTGTCTGGTGGAGGAACAGGAGATGGTCAGTCTGTGAAGGGTGTCGAACTCGATGTGACTGGCATCTACCAACTGCATGCCAGTGAGCAGATTCTTGAGACTGGCGACAAGAAGGTGCGCATCGCGTGTGGGACGAGCTACTTCGAGATGACGCCCGAGCGCATTGCCATCCACGCAGGTGGGTCAACGCTCGTTCTCGAAGCGGGTATGGCCGAACTCAAGGCTGCAGGTGGGTCGCTCGTGCGACTCAACGCGAGCGCGAAGGTCTACGGCAATGATGGCGCGGAGATGAACCTGACCGCGGATGCGCGCATCGAGAACGCGAGCGGCTCCGTCATGCGCCTTCAGGGAGACTGCGGCGCCCTCACATCCTCCGCGGGAGGCTCCGCCGAGATGACGGCGGACGCGCTTGTGATCGGCACGAATGCAACCGTCAGCGCCTTGGCATCTGCAGTCGTGAGCGGAACGTTGGACGCTTTGCTGAGTGGCGGTGAAGCGACAGGCAACGTCAAGGTAAGTGCCAGCGGCGCCGATGTCGGAGGGCCCATGGTTCGCGTGCAGGGCTCGATGACGACTCAGATCACTGCGCCCATCGTGATCATCAACTGAGGCCAAGATGCAGAGCCTGATCAAGCCTCTTGAGCGTGTCGTCGAAGCGAGCGAGTTCTTCGTTCGCACGCCGTCGCTTCGCGTACTGACCATCACGACCACAGGCATGCTGCGGAATGCCACCCTGCGGCATCTGCAGGCCTCGGAGATGCTGCATGCGTGTGACGCACCCTTTGTGATCTTGGAGGCGCCCACTGAACCGCAAGACGACGGCTGGGAGCTTCGCAGCGAAGAACTCAACGACTCTTGGGAGGGCTTTCGAAAGACGGCCCCCGAGCTTGAGCTGACGTCCCTGCCAGACACGCACATGCCAGGGCTCCCGGGCTTTGCGCGACGCATTCAGGACGCCAAGCGCGCGTGCAAAGGAGACGTGAAGGGCATCGTGGTCGTGCTTGCGCCGGTGTGGATTACAGACGTTGCTCGCTGGAAGGAGGACCTTCGAATTCTTGCGACGGTGGAAGCGCTTCGTGATGTTCGTATCGTTGTGGTGGAGTGCGACTCCGCGCATGCCTCCGAGGCGCTCGCGGATTGCGACCTTGTGAAGGAGCATGTGGACGCGCGTGCCGATGCGCAGGCCGTCACGGACGATTTGCGTGAGCAACTTGAGGCGATGCGCACTGCACCTCCGGGTGCGGCCGGGGCGCGTCTCACGGGTGGCGCAGGGCCACGCGTCTCACCTCCCCCGCGCAACGGAGCGGCGAATGCACCGACGGCACAACAGCGCGCGGAGGCTGCTCGCGCTGGAGGCGTCGGCGGCGCGAACTTGGATACAAGCGTCATGCACCAAGTGGCGATTCAGCAGCGCTCGGCGATCCTCGCGGCGCGCGAAGGCAAGCTCGTTGAGGCCATCCGTTTTCAGCGAGAGACGGTGGAGCTGTGCGAGCACCACGCTCTCCTTCGAGAGGCGCTCGTTCATCGCGTCGTCCTGGGAAGCTTGGTCCTTCAAGCCGGTGAGCTCGAGAAGGCGCGACACATCTTTCACGACGCCGAGGAGGGCGCGAGAGAGCACGCGTTCCCGCTGCTGCGTGTTCAGTCCCGCATGGCCGTTGCATCGATCGACAACCTGCTTCAACGCCCTTTTGATGCGGCTCAGGGCTACGCCGAGGCAGGCAATCTCGCGTCGCAAGAGGGCCAGGTGATTCTAGCGATTGAGAGCTATCGGCTCGCAGGCCAGTGCCTTCTCCCAGGGCACCCTGAGCAGGCCGTGCTCGCCTTTCAACGCGCGCTCGATGTAGCCAATGCGGCGCCTGATCAAGCGCGCGCCTCGTCGGTGCCCGAGGCCGCGCGCGACCTCGCGAAGGTGTGCCGAGACCATCGACTTCATGCGCAGGCGGAGTCGCTCGAGGCGCAGGCTCTCGCGTATGA
The DNA here is from genome assembly GCA_044373065.1 of Sandaracinaceae bacterium. Classification (GTDB taxonomy): domain Bacteria; phylum Myxococcota_A; class Polyangia; order Polyangiales; family Sandaracinaceae; genus JAFLCL01. Next base: position 3,838 of record JBILQT010000163.1, on the reverse strand, counting down.
AAACGCCGCGCTGAATCCGCCCGCGTAAGAATCGACGCAACGCTTCGCGAGCCCGACCGATACACGTTCGTGGTTCTCCAAAGCACTCACTGCGACATGGTCGTTGGGCTCGATCTCCACATCGTGCTCATCCCAGCGCCGCCTCCGGCACCGCCGATTCCGACGCCGATTCCGATCGCGTTCGTGGGCATGGTGTTCGACCCCGCGGGGCTCGTGATTGGTGCTGCACTTGGGATGGCGATCTCAGGCAGCCCAGGGCTTGTGTCCATCAACGGAATGCCTCCAACGAACTGCGGCACGGAAGTCTGGGGCGAGCTCGGGGTTCCGCACCTTCCCGTCCCCGGAATCCTCTTCTTTGCCTCGGGACTGCCCACCTACACTGGCAATGACGCGGAGCTCTTCTTTGGCTCCTACAACATCTCGATCGGGGGCTCGTACGGGGTTCGTTTAGGCGAGATCGCTGCCAGCTGCAGCGACCCGATTCGCATGCCCACGAGCTTGGTCCTGGCCATTCCGAAAGGGCTGCCAGTTCTCAACCTGGCTCCGATGGCGCCCGACCTCCCGATGATCGCGCAGCAGCTCGCGCTGCGCGGCTTGGCATCGCTGGGGCGACGCGGCGCACGTCTCTTCCGAGAGTTTCAGCAAGCATCCCCCTTCTTTCGCCGACTGAGTCATGCGCTCGGAGGTTGCGATGCGCCGCCGCTGGCTGGTCGGTTGAGGCAGATGTGGGCGCGCGCGACTCGCTTCGTCACCGGCCATCCTGTGGATGTGGTGACGGGCAATCTCTTCACCGAGATCATCGACGTTGAACTGCCGGGCCCACTGCCACTCACGATCGAGCGCGTGTACGAGTCGGCGGGAAGCGACCGTCAGAGCACGTTGGGCTTTGGTTGGAATCACTCGCTCGATGAGTCGATGTGGCTGGAGCGAGGGCGCCTCGTGGTCCGCCTCGGCGATGGACGTGAGATCGAGTTTGGCCTCTGGCATCTGCCTGAACGGCTCGTGCGACCCGGCGACGTGTTGGTGAATGTTGCGCAGAAGATGCGGCTTCACTGTCTCGCCCCCGACCGCTTCGAATTGGAGTTCTGGGACAAGGGCTTGATTCATGTTTTCCGCGTGCTGAAGCGCGACCGTGAGAGCCCGGCGGGCACACCTCGCGCACGGCTGATGGAGATCACCACAAGGACGCGCGATCACGCGATTCGCCTGAACTACAACGAGGCTGGCGACCTCGAGACGGTCATTGATAGTGCGGGGCGCACGCTGGCTTTCGAGCACGATGGGCTCGGTCGCTTGACCAGCATTCTGCTGCCGGTTCCCCACGGCCCCGGCATGGTCCGCAGGCGTACGTTCCACTACGACGATGCAGGGGATTTGGTCGCAGTGCGCGACGCGCGAGGCGCCTCGTATCGCTACGAGTATCAAGGGCATCTCCTCGTCCAAGAGACGGACCGCGCGGGGCTCTCGTTCTACTTTCAGTACGACGGCCAAGGCGCGAGTTCGCGTTGCATCCGCACGTGGGGCGATGGCGGCATCTACGACCACGTCATCCACTACAACGCGCCTGCGAGGACCACGCTGGTCGAGGACTCATGCGGAGCCACGAAGCTCTACACCTTCGATGCGCAGAACCGCGTGCTGTCACTGACCGATGCGCACGGCGCGAAGACAACCTTCGAGTACGACGAAGCGACGAGCGAGGTTGTCCGAGAGGTGATGCCGACGGGGCGGACCATGTCGACGGAGGTCAACGCGCTCGGCAAGCCGATGCGACTCTCGTCGAGTGATGGTTGGGCGCTCGCGCTCTCTTACGAGGCGACCGGTGAGCTCGCCTCCATGACCGATCATCGTGGACGCACCTGGCGATGGGAGCGCGATGCCGCAGGCCGACTGCTTCGTCGTGTGGAGGCGGATGGGACGACCGCACACTTCTCGTGGCGCGGAGGCTTGCTCGCGTCGGTGTCTGAGCGTGGGCAGGAAGTTCACTTCGAGTACGACGAAGCCAAGAACGTCCAAGCGATTCGCGACGCGCGCGGAGGTGAGTCCAAGTATGCGTATGACCGACTCGGTCAGCTGACGAAGCTGGTCAATCCGCTCGGCTCCGCATCGCGCTATCGCTATGACGCAGAGGGGCATTTGACGGACGTCGAGTCGAAGCTCGACTTGCTACAGCGCTCGACCTTCGATGCCGAGGGAAACCTCCTTGAGTACCTCGATGCCAATCGTCACGTGCGCTTCGAGTACGGGCACTTTCATCGTGTGACAGCACGCGAAGAGCGTGCCGGCTTCCCCATCGGTGCAGGCCAACGGCGTGCACGCGTGGTCTATGAATACGACACGGAGGACAGACTCAAGGCGGTGATCAATGAGGCGGGCGAGCGATACGAATACGCGCTCGACCTGGTCGGCCGCGCGACCTCCGAAGTGGGCTTCGACGGACGCATTCGCACGACGCAACGAGACGCCAAAGGGGTCATCCGAAAGACGCGCTCACCGAACGGCACGACTGCCACGTTGACCTACGATCATGCCGAGAGACTGACCCTCGCAGAGGGCAACGATGGAACCTTCGTTCGCTACGCGTATGACAACGATGGGCTGCTTGCGCGCGCCGAGAATGAATCGTCTGTCGTCGAGTTCGTGCGCGATGAACTCGGCCGCATCATCGAAGAGCGCACTGGCAGGCACACGGTCTCTTCAACGTACGCGACGGATGGATTGCGGAGCCTGGTGCGCTCCTCCCTCGGCGCGCGGACAGAGATTGACCGAGACGTTCATGGCCTCCCGACGCGCCTGCGCGCTGGCGGCACCCACGAGTTCATGGAGGTGACGATCGAGCACGACCTCACGGAGCTTGAGTCACGCCGTCTCTTCGACAATGGCATTGAGGTGCGCTGGCGCCGTGACCGCGGTGGCAGACCTATCGTGCAGCAGACACTTCGCGGTACCTCCAACCGCTTTGGCTCTCAGGCATCGGCCCTAGCGCGAGCCCAGCAGCTCGGTGTTCGTGCCGAGGCGCTTGAACCGGTGATGCTCGAATCGCGTGGCTTCGACTGGCGCGGCGAAGACCAGATCGCTCGCGTCGAGGATTGGCGAAGTGGCACGCGCGAGTACGACCACGACCCGCGAGGGCGCCTCATCCGCGAGCGCAAGGCGAGCACTTCGATGGGGCCCAATCTCCCCCTGGAGGAGAGCCGCGAGCGCGCGATGGATGCCGTCAGCAATGTCTACCGAACGCCAGATGGCCTGGACCGGCACTACGAGGCAGGCGGCCGTCTCAAGGCATCAAGCGAGGCGCGCTACGAGCATGACGAGGACGGCAACCGCATCCGCAAGCACACGCCCGAGGGCACCTGGCACTACCGCTGGAATGGCCACGGTCAGCTCCGCGAAGTCGAGCGTCCCGACGGCATTCGCATCTCATTCCAATATGACGCATTCGCCCGCCGCATCGAGAAGCGCGTCACCTCCGAGGGCAGCGCGCCAAGCATCACCGAGTACGTCTGGGACGGGCACCAGCTGCTCCACGAGATAGGCCCCTCCGGCACCGTCACATGGCATTGGGATCCTGAGTCTTTCGCGCCCGTCATGCGCGAAGAGAATGGCCGGTTCGCATCGATCACCACCGACCATCTCGGCACTCCGACTGAGATGTATGACGAGATGGGTGCGCCCATCTGGAAGGCGCGACTCGACCTCTTCGGTGTCTGCACCATCGAGCGCGGGACTCGCGCGCAGTGCCCGTTTCGCTGGCCGGGGCAGTACGAGGACGAGGAGACCGGGCTCTATTACAACAGATTTCGATATTATGACCCGAGCGAGGGCGTGTATGTCAGCC
>JBILQT010000502.1:0-3791 GCA_044373065.1 Sandaracinaceae bacterium | reverse complement strand
TCTTCGGAAGCTGCTGCACCTGCTCGAACGCTGTCGCCAAAAGCTCAAGCGTCGGGATGTGGTGCGGGTCGGCCTTGAAGAGCACCTGCAGCTTGGCCAGCGCGCGCTTACCGTCGTTGCGCTCCAGGTAGTACTGCGCGAGCTCGCGCGAGCGCTCGATGTCGTCTTTGTGGAAGAGAAGGCGCTCCACGACCTTCACGTAGTCGTCCAGGCGGCCCTGCGTCTTCAGCAACTCCGCGCCCGCCTCGAAGGCCTCCGCGGCCTCTTCCTTCTTGCCCGCACGTGAGAGCGCCTCGGCGTACTTGATGCGCGTGGGGATGTTGTTCGGGTCGATCTGAACCATCTTGCCGAAGGTCGTCACGACCTTGTCGGCATCGCCCAAGCGGCCGTACTCCGAGGCGACCTGCTCGTAGATCTGCATCGCCTCGCTCGTCAGCTGCATCGACTCGTTCATCTCGGCGAGTCGCAGCTTCACGTCGAGGCGGGTGCCATCGAGGTTCAGGATCTGTTTGTAGACGGCGACGGCTTTGTGGAAAAAGCCCTGCCCCGCGTACTGCTCCGCGACCTTCGTGTACGTGTCGATGGCCTGCGGTCGCTGGTTCAGCTTGACGTACAGGTCACCGATTTTCAGCCACGTGCGTACGTCGCTCGGGTCAGCTTTGACGAGCTTTTGGAATTCGACGATGGCTTTGTCGAAGGCGCTCTTTTCGAGGTGCTTCTGCGCCGCAGCCATCACTTTGTTGCGGTCGACGCTCAAAGTCTCAGTTCCTGCTCATGTCCGAACCAAGAACGCCTCACCACACGGTGAAGCGGCCCAGGCGCAGGGAGGAGGCGCGAAGGGCAGTGGGAGGATACGGGCTGGCCGAACGAAGGGTCAACAGACATTCCGGGTAGCGCAACCACAGGCGAGCACCTCACCGCATGAGGGGTGATAGCGTTGCCCGCACGTGCCTGGAACGCGTGAACCATCTCCCCCCGCGGATGTCCCGCCGTCCTCCGAAGTGCAGCCTGGCACAGGGCTTCGCGCGCCTGAGTCGCGGGCGCTCGAGTCGCATGGGCTGATGCCGGCAACGCAGAGCGGCGCCTACCTGCCGAGCGTCTACGAGCCGAGTCGCTTCTGGCGCTGGGTCTACGATCAGTTCTTTCATGACCTCCAGGTCGATGCGGGCTGGGCCGATCGCGTGCGTCTCGCGGCGACCACCGGGCATGTCGTCTACCTCGGGCGCACCGTCTCCTTCCTCGACTTCCTCGCACTCGATGCGCTCTCCAAGCGCCACGGCCTGCCCTTGATCGGCTTTGCCAACGACATGCAGATGTCGATCGTGGAGCCCTTCGGTCGTGGCTCAAGCAGGCTGCGCGCACGCACACCGCTGCCGGAGGCGCCTGCCCTTGCTGAGACGATTCGTGCGGGCGCCGCAGCGCTCCTCTTCATGCGTCGCAAGCCCGATGAGCTTGCGCTTCCCTCGCCCGACGATGACCTCCTTCGCACGCTCGTGGAGGCGCAGCGCAAGACGCAGAAGCCCATCTTCCTCATGCCGCAAACCTTCGTGTGGACCAAGCGTCCGCCGAGCGCGAAGACGAGCCTCATCGATGTGCTCTTTGGCCCGAGCGAGTGGCCTGGAAGTGTGCGCACGAGCCTGCAGTTCATCTTCAACTACAAGAACGCGATTCATCGCGGCGGTGAGCCCTTCAACCTGCTCACGTTCCTTCAAGAGAACGAAGACCTGACCGACGCGCAGGCAGCATCGGCTATCAAATACGCGCTCGTGCGCCGCATGGAACGCGAGCGTGCGCTTGTGCTTGGGCCCGCGCAAAAGACGAGTGATCGTCTCAACGAAGAGCTCCTCCGCAGCCCGCGTTTGCGTGCGCACATGGAGCGCGCAGCCAAGGATCGATCGGCGCCGATCAAGGCCATCGAAGCGGAGGTGAAGAAGGAGCTGAACCAACTCGCGGCCGCGCCCGATGCGAATGTGATCGGGCTCTTTCATCGCGTGATGCAGTTCCTCATCACACGCATCTACGACGGCCTCGTCGTCGATCAGGAGGGCTTTGAGCGCGTGCGTGAGGCCGCGCGTCGCGGGCCGCTTGTGCTTGTGCCCTCGCACAAAAGCCACATCGACTACCTCATCCTCTCGGCCGTCTTCTTCGAGCGCGGGCTTGCGGTTCCACTCATCGCAGCGGGCGACAACCTCTCGTTCTTTCCGCTGGGCACCCTCTTCCGCCACTCGGGCGCGTTCTTCATTCGGCGCACCTTCAAGGGCAACAAGCTCTACCCGCACATCGTCGATGCGTACGTGCGCAAGGTGCTCGCTGAGGGGCACAACCTCGAGGTCTTCATCGAGGGCGGAAGGTCGCGCACGGGCAAGCTCTTGCCGCCCAAGCTCGGCATCCTCTCGATGGTCGTCGATGCCGGGTTGAAGCTCCCCGAGACGCCGATTCAATTCGTGCCGATCTCGATTGGCTATGAGCGCCTCGTCGAGGAGGGCTCGTATGTGCACGAGCTCGAAGGGGGCGAGAAGAAGGCTGAGGACATCGGCGGTCTGCTGCGCACGCCGAAGGTGCTGCGCTCACGCTACGGCCGTCTTTACCTGCAGTTTGGTGAGGTCTTCGAGCTCGATGCGCTGCGACGCGAGGCCGTGGAGCTGGATGCGGGCGAGCGAGCGAGAGATGCGCTCGAGGGCGACCTCTCACCGAGCCAGCGCCGCGCCGTCGTGCAGCGCATCGCGCATCGCATCACCTACGAGATCAACCGCGTGACCGCCGTCACGCCGGCCTCGCTGATCGCGACAGCGCTGCTCACGCAGCCCAAGGAAGTCGCGAGCAAGGCCGAGGTGAAGCGCGCTGCAGAGGACCTCGTGCAGGCCTTCCAACGCTTTGGTGCGCCCATCGCGCGCACGATTCTCGACCGTGAGGGCAAGCTCCGCGACGACGCGCTCGATGGCGCGCTCGACCTCTTTGAGAGCGCACGCTTGATCACGCGCACACCCAGCGCACCAGACATCCACGTCGTGCCCGCGCGGCGTCTCGCGCTGGAGTATTTCAAGAACAACGTCATCCACTTCTTCGTGCCAAGCGCGCTTGTCGCGAGTGCGCTGATGGCGCTCGGCTGGGAGGCCGAGATGACAGCGCTGCGTGAGCGCGTTCGCCTGCTCTCGCGCTTCTTCAAGTACGAGTTTCAGTACCGTGCGGATGCGGAGTTCGAAGACATCTTCTCCGATGCACTTGGGCAGATGATCGAGGCCTCCGAGGTCGTCTGGGAGGGCGACGTCGTGCGACGTGCAAGCACGCCGCAGGGTGCACGCCTGGAGAATTACGCGGAGATGATCCGCACGTACATCGAGGCCTACGCGGTCGTCTTCCGCTTCCTCTTGGAGAGCAAGACACCCCCTCTGAACAAGAAGGAGTGGGGCACGGTCACGCTTCAACAGGCGCGCAAGGCGCTCGCAAGCGGCGCCATTCATCGGCAGGAATCGGTCTCGAAGCCCAAGCTGGAGAGCGCGCTTCAGCTCCTCCATGACGAGGGCATCGTGCGTGTGAGTGGCAACGATGTGCAGCCCGGCAAGCACACCGACGGCAAGCTCTTGCAGCGCTGGAGCGAGGTGCTCAGCGAGCACTTGAAGTCATCGCGCGGCTGACTTCGCGCGCACGCGCTTCTTCTTCTCCGGCCAATGCACGCAGTGCGGCTTCATCGCGCACGCACCGCAGGCCTCATCGTCACGTCGACTCGGACACGCGCCGGAGATGCCGAGATGACAGAGCGCGAAGTCGAAGCGCACCGGGTCCGCTGCGTC
>JBILQT010000501.1:0-3794 GCA_044373065.1 Sandaracinaceae bacterium | reverse complement strand
CCGATCCTGCTGAGTTGCTCTGCGACCTCGATGTAGTGGGCGATGTCGTCCGCCGTGATCTTCGACTGCGATGCGGCAAGACGCTCGCGGTTCTCGTCAAGCACGAGTGCGCAGTGCATCAGGCTGACGCTGTTGTTGCGGAAGCTTCGATAGCTCGGCAGGCCTTCGAGGACCGAGGGTTGGACCCAGCCGCGCGCCACCATGAAGCCGATCTCCGTCTTGCACGTGGCGATGTGCTTGGAACTCGTCGCGAGCAACTCGCGGTGCGCGGGGTTCGCGCGACTGCTGGGCTTGGTGGCGTTCGCGTTGCTGGCAACGACGGCGTAGCGCTCGATGTTGTCGAGGCCCCACATCGGGAAATCGTGACGCAGCATGCGCACGCGCAGTTCTTCGATCTTGGAGAGGCGCTTGAGGAGGGCCGAGGCGTACGCGGGGACGTCCGTGTCGATCTCACGGATGTCGGCTGCGGCAAGTGCGCGCGCATCGGCTTCGACGTCGCGACGGGCGCCCGTGAGCCAATCGATGGAGCGCGCCTTGGGCGACTCGACGGCGCCTGAGGAAGATGAAGACGTGGAAGACACAGGATCAGAAGCAGTAACGGATGACATGGAGACCTCGCTTGAGAGAGTGGTTGAAGAGACGTTGGAAACAGAGACACCAGGAGCAGTTGTTGACGGCATGACGCCCTCGCTTGCGTGAGTGGTTGAAGAGACGTTGTTTGAAGAAACCGAGACACCAGGAGCAGTTGTTGACGGCATGACGCCCTCGCTTGCTAGGGCCCTTGAACCGAGCGCAGTTCGCGTTCGTGAAGGGCTTATCGACACGGCTCCTGAAGCGTTGCGTCCGTCCCCAAACTTTTTTTCGTCGCGCGTGTGGATGGCGCGACGCGTCCGCGCGTCAGGTGAAGCGCCGCACGCGCAACCGCGCTGCGCCGTCTCCGCGCATCAGCACGCGCGAACACAGATGCGACGTGGTGCAGCGCGAGGTCTGGGGCTGCGAGTCAGTGTTGAACGTGTGCTTCGCGCCCGCGCGTCTCGAAGCATGGGTTTGGAGTGCGTGTTTCGCGTTCGCGCGTTCCGAAACACACGTTTGAACCCATGTTTCGATCGAGGCGTGGGGGCGCGAGTCAACGTTGAACGTGTGTTTTGCGCTCACGCATCTTCCAAACACACGTTTGAACCCATGTTTCGACCGACGCGCGGGGGCGCGAGTCAACGTTGAACGTGTGTTTCGCGTTCGCGCGTTTCGAAACACGGGTTTGGAGTGCGTGTTTCGCGCTCGCGCGTTCCGAAACACACGTTTGAACCCATGTTTCGACCGACGTGCGGGGGCGCGAGTCAACGTTGAACGTGTGTTTTGCGCTCACGCATCTTCCAAACACACGTTTGAACCCATGTTTCGACCGACGCGCGGGGGCGCGAGTCAACGTTGAACGTGTGTTTTGCGTTCCCGCGTTTCGAAACACGGGTTTGGAGTGCGTGTTTCGCGTTCGCGCGTTTCGAAACACGGGTTTGGAGTGCGTGTTTCGCGTTCGCACGTTTCGAGAACCACGTTTGGAGTGCGTGTTTCGCATTCGCGCGGCGCTGCGGAGACAGTCGGACTCTCTGTTTCGACCTCGCGCGACGCTGCGGAGAGAGTCGGACTGTTGTTTCCCGGGAGGGGAGGGGTCGGGAGTCGACGATGGCTGTCTCTTCGGCGCGGACGTGGCGCTGGGAGAGGAGCTGGTGTCTTTGTCCCGTCGGCATCAGGGCAGTGCATCGAAGGCGCGACTGCGCGCGGCGAATGCCACGCGGGCGGGCGAGGCCCGCAAGCGTTGCTCGCGGAACTGGGCTTCGGCATAGTCTCCGGCGTTCCAGCCAGGGGAAGCCGAGATGAAACACGACCGCTTGAGGATTCAAAACTTCGCCCAGATCGCCGACGCCGACATCACGTTCGGTGACCTGACCGTGCTGGTCGGCGCGCAGGGGACGGGGAAGAGCCTGGCGCTCCAGTGGCTGAAGGCGGCGATCGATGGTCGGCAAGTCGTCGAGGCGCTCCGCGACGCGGGCCATGCCGTCGAGGATGCGCATGTGCTCGTGGATCTGATCTTTGGAACCGGAATGGGCTCGGCCTGGGTCGCCTCAGACTCCGACGAGAGCGAGGAACATCGAGAGCTTCCGAGTAGCGTGGTCTTCAACGGAAAGGCCATCACGCCGAAGAAGCTCGGCCGCGTCGGTGATGGCAAAGAGAAGCTCTTCTTCGTCCCCGCCCATCGCTCTGTGCTCATCAGCGACGGCTGGGCGGCGCCCTTTCAGAAGCTCACGGCGGAGACGCCGGTCGTCGCACGCATCTTCAGCCAGAGCTTGTTTGATCGCTTTCGCGGCAAAGACGCGAAGACGCTCTTTCCCGTCGACAAGGTTCTCAAGAAAGAGATTCGCGAGAAGATCAACGCCGCCGTGTTCCACAATGGGCAGGTAGGCATTGAGGAAGACAGTCAGCATGCGAAGCGCCTGCGGCTCGTCCACGGAAAGATGCACCTGCCATTCATGACCTGGACCGCCGGGCAGCGTGAGTTCACCCCACTCTTGCTGAGCCTCTATGGTCTGCTCCCTTCGGTAACGAAGCGGAAGCATCCCCACGTCAAGTGGGTGGTGATCGAGGAGCCCGAGATGGGGCTTCATCCTCAGGCCATCACCGCGGTGATGCTGCTCGTCCTCGACCTCTTGTGGCGCGGCTACAAGGTCGTGCTCTCGACGCACTCGCCGCATGTCCTCACGGCAGTTTGGATGTTGCAGCGCCTCAAGGAGCACAAGGCTCGCTGGCAGTTGGTCTGCGAGGCGTTTGGCGTGCGGGCGAATCAGCAGATGCAGCAGGTCGCCGAGGCTGCATTGACCAAGGACTTCAAAGTCCATCTCATGGCGTTCGACAATGACGACGAGATGGTTCGGTCCAAAGACATCTCGTCGCTCGACCCGGACGATCCCAACGACGCGGTCTCTGGATGGGGCGGGCTCACCGAGTTCAGCTCGCGCTTCGGTGACGTCGTACGCAAGGCGGTCAACGAGAGCGAAGTATGAGCAAGACGCCCGTGCGGAGCGCGCTGGTGGCGAGCTCGTCGTTGCTGCCGAAGGTCGAAGACGGGATGCGCGCAGTGAAGTCGTCCGACGGCGATTGCTTTCACGCTGACGTGAAGAGTGCCTTCGCCGACAGCATCGACTTGGATGAGGCGATGAAGCCAGGGCGCGACGAAGAGAACAGGTGGGACTACCTGCTCGGTCACAGTGCGAGTCGCACGGTGATTGGCGTGGAGCCGCATTCCGCCAAGGAAGACCAGGTCTCGACCGTCATCAAGAAGCGGAAAGCTGCCGTCGAGCAGTTGCGGCCGCATCTCGCGGCGGGGAAGGCCGTTGCAAGTTGGCTCTGGGTCGCGTCGGGGAACGTGCAGTTCGCAGACACCGAGAAGACAAAGCTTCGGCTTGCTCAGAATGGGATTGAGTTCGTGGGCAAGCAGGTGCTGCCGAAGCATCTGCCGGGCGCGTCGAGCGTGCAGTCACCGGCCAAGGCGAAGCGCAAGCCGCGTCGCTGATCGCCCTGATCCGGGCCTCCCCGATTTCTGGTTTCGAGAGGGTCGAGCGCGCGGTCCGCGGAGACGTATCGGGCCCCTGACGGCCACGCGAACGTGGAGTCTCGAGGAGCCCGCCACCCCGTCCTTCACGGACTCCACGAGGCTGCGAGACCGAGTCGCGCGCGGAGCACTTGCGCGACGTCCTCCGCCAAGGCGCTGTCGCGGAGGCCGGTGATGAGCGGAATCTCGG